>NZ_JBHVFE010000005.1:0-60661 GCF_042801945.1 Kitasatospora sp. NPDC057542 | reverse complement strand
GCGCCTCTGCGATTCGCAGAGGCGAGCCCGGTTCAGACGTGGCGTTCGACGGCTTCGAAGATGTCGGCGTCGGTTTCCTGCTGCCACTTGGGCAGGTCGTCCCAGTCGGCGACGTAGGCGGGCTTGGGGTCAGCGATGTGCTTGTGGATCTGGGCGATCCAGCAGGTCGCGACGAAGCGGCCCTTCTGCTCGCGGGTGAGCTTGGCGGTGGCGCCGGCACTGACGGCGACGAAGTCGCGGACCTGTCCGAACACGGCGGCGGCAGAGGCCCGTTCCCAGTCGGGAGTGTCCTCCCAGGGCGCGACGTAGCCGGGCTTCGGCTCGCCGGGGAAGTGCCTGCGCACCCCGGCGATCCACGCCTCACGGAAGATCCGGCCGTCCTCGGTCATGTCCTTCTCCTTCGATCAGTCGGTTGCTCGGAACCGCCATGGCTCGGCGCCGTCTTGCAGGTAGCGGGTCCGTCCGTCGGCGAGCGCGCGCAGGGCGGTCTGGAGGCGGTTGCGCTGGCGAGGGAGGAGGTGCGAGGCGGCTTCGGCGGCCGGGAGGAAGCGGGCCTCGGAGAGCTCGTCGTCGTGTGGGCGGAGGGCTGCCGCGAGGGCAGGGGCGAGGACGCCCGCGTCGAAGACGAAGGCGAGCTGGTCGTCCCAGGGTCCGTGCGGTGCGACCCAGTCCACGACCAGAAGGCCGTGCACGGTGATGGCGAGGCCGAGTTCCTCGCGCAGCTCGCGGACGGCGGCCGAGTGGGGTGGCTCGTTGGCCTCCGCCATGCCGCCGGGCAGGTCCCAGCCGTCCTTGTAGGTGGGGTTCACGGTGAGGATGCGGCCGTGCTCGTCGCGCAGGATGACGTCGGCGGAGACGCGCTTTCGGGCCTGCTTGGCATTGCCCTCGGCGAGGTAGGCGTTCCAGGCTTCGGTGTCGGTTGGTGCGGGCCTCACGATGGACCTCCCCGGGGCGACGGGATGATGTCGGCGAGCAGGAGGAGCCTGGTGCGTCTCGCCTCGTCGAATCGTGCCAGGTATTCGCGCACAGGCGTGTAGTCGCGGTGCCTGCCGAGGAGTTCGACGAGGCCGTCGAGCTGGTTGATCACGCGTACGGATCCGAGGGTCGGGCTGGTGGCGAGGAGATCGGTGCCGACGGCGACCGCCGCGTCCAGGTCGCCGTCGTGGATGTGCGCGCGGGCGAGGGTGACCCGGCTGAAGGCCAGCGAGCGGGCGCGGCCTTCCTCGCGGAGGGCCACGGCCTGTTCGGCACATCTGAGCGCGTCGGCCCGCCGTCCGAGGTCGGCGAACACCAACGCGGAGTCGCCGGCCAAGGTGGCGTGGTCGAACGGGCTCAACCAGGGATGTGACTCGTCGGCCTGTGTGGTGAGTGCGGCGAGCGTGAGGTCGAGCGAGCGGACGGCTGGTCCGAACTGCTGGGAGGCGGCGAGTGCTCGTGCAAGCGCGGCGTGCAACCGGGCCGTGAGGCTCGGCAGGTGAGGGCCTTGGCGAGCCAGTTCGATGCCGATCGCGGCCCAGTGCGAAGCCTGGCAGGGATCGCCCCTGTGGAGGGCCAGGTGGCTGGTGCCGGCGGCGATGTGGGAGGCGAGCGGCTGGTCGGCCGCTGCCCGGGCGAGGGTGAAGGCGCGGGAGAAGTGGCTCGCCGCCACCTCGTCCCGGCCGGAGTCGTGGGCCATCCACCCGGCCATCTCCGTGAGCGCGGAGGCGGCGGCGAACACCTGGGGACTGCTGCCGATGTCGACCAGGCGAGGAGCCACGACGGCGGACAGGTGGCGTACGACCGCGTAGTAGAGCCGACCGCCTCCGGTCTGGCGGTCGGCCGCCCGGAAGGCTTCCACGGCCGCGAGGTCGCTGTCGGTTGCCGAGGCCGGAGCGACGGAGGCCGGCGGTGCGGGGGTGGGAGTGAGAGGCTCCCATGGCCGTCGTGACAGGCCCAGGAGGTGGCCCGGGATGTGGAACGCGTCGGAGATCTGCTCGAATAGCACGAGCTTCTCCACACGGGTCCTGCCGTTCATATAGTCGTAGAGCCGCCCCTGGGTGATGTCGGCGGCTGCGGCCAGACGACGGGTGCTGACGCCACGGGAGTTGAGGAGGCGGAACACGACCCCCATGTCGCGGTCTGCGCACGCTGCCAGGAAGCGCTGGTCGTCGAGGAGCCCGGCAACAACCTGGCGGGGGTCCGGCCGACGGTCCACTGCTCGCTCCCTTGACGACGTAGGCCGATGGCAGGGCCACGCACAGTGCGGTGACGTCAACTTGGAGTCACTGTCTCGGGGTCGTGAGCATGCTTCTTCAGCGGGTTGGCCGGCCGGGAGCCGTTCGCGTAAGGGTCGTGCCGACGCGGGAAGGCGGCAGCCACCGACCACACCAAGGAGTGACCCGTGACGAGCAGGCCCGTAGAGGTGAAGCGTTCGAGGATTCCCTGCCGTCCTCAGGGCCCGCTGGGCGATCAGCCCGGTCGAAGTCCCCGTCCGGCGACCGCGCGGCTTCCGTACCTGCCGGAGTCGGCCTCGACAGCCCGTGAATTGATCCGGGAGAAGCTCCGGGAGTGGGAGCTGCCGCAGGTGATCGACGCGGCGGAGCTGATCGTCAGTGAGCTGGTGGCCAATGCGGTGAAGACGGGGTGTCTGACGCACATGACCGTCTCCGTCCGGCGGGTCACCGACGGGACTGTGCGGGTGGCGGTGCGGGACGGGTCGCGGGTGCTGCCGACCTTGCTGGTGGCCGGGGACGAGGACGAGGGGCACCGTGGGCTGGCCCTCGTCGACCACCTGACGCGAGGGCGGTGGGGTGCGGTGGCGGAGCAGTTCGGGAAGGTGGTGCATGCGGATTTGGTGGTGACCGCTGTCGCTCCGTGAGGAGGTCGGCGAGGCCGGTCAGTGAGCTGACCGTCCAATCTGCCTCGGCGGCCTGGCGGGCGTGCCACTCGGCGCCGATGTCGATGCCGGGGCGGAGGATCCGGAGGGCGTCCGCGTTGTCCCGGCCTTGGACCACGCGCCGCCGACGAGGGCGGACATCGTGTGCGCCGGCACGCCGAGCCGGCGGGCCCGGTCTGCCTAGCAGCGGGTGTCGGAGACGAGGGTCTCACCGATGTCGAACACCACGGAGCGGATCACGCGGGCAGCTTACTGTTCTGGGGTTCGCTGGTGGTTCGAGAGTGGGGATTCCAAGGGTGTCCGAGGCCAGGAAGCCGGTGTTGTACGTGGTGGTGTGTGCGGCGGGAGTCGCGGGCGGGGTGGGGGAGTTGATCGCCGCTGCGCAGGCGCAGGGGTGGGACGTCGGGGTGGTGGCGACTCCGAACGCGATGGCGCTCATCGACGCGGACGCGATCAGCGCGCAGACGGGGTATCCGATCCGCTCTGCCTGGCGGAAGCCCGGGGAGCCTCGGCCGCTGCCGGACCCGGACGCCGTCGTCGTCTCGCCGGCCACCTTCAACACGATCAACAAGTGGGCCCTGGGGATCTCGGACACCCTCGCCCTGGGGATTCTCTGCGAGTCGTACGGCTGGGGCGTTCCGGTGGCCGTGCAGCCGTGTCTGAGCGCGGCGCAGGCGGCGCACCCCGCGTACGAGGAGAGCCTGGCGAAGCTGCGGCGGATGGGGGTGCGGATCGCGGACTTCGCGCCCGGCTCGTACAGCTGGACGCGAGCCCTGGAACTGCTGCGGGACTGACAGAGTGGCTGATCCGGGACGGCGATCCTTGCAGTGTGAGGGGTGGTTGGTGCCGAAGCTCCGGAGGTAGCGTCCGGGCAGGTCAGCGAGGGTGTGGGAGGTTTCCGGTGGCGGCGGTCAACGGCGAGGTGTCGTTCTGGTACGCGGCGGACGGGGTGCCCGAGCCGGGGCCCGGGCTGCCGGGGGACCGGGACGTCGACGTGTGCATCGTCGGCGGCGGGTACACCGGGCTCTGGACGGCGTACTACCTGAAGAAGGCCGACCCCTCCCTCCGGATCGCCGTCCTCGAACAGCGCTTCTGCGGCTACGGCGCCTCCGGCCGCAACGGCGGCTGGCTGTACAACGGCTTCGCGGGGCGCGGTGCGTTCGCCAAGCGGTACGGGCAGCAGCGGGCGGCCGCGATGCAGCGGATGATGGACGAGGCGGTCGGGGAGGTCGTCGACACTGCCGCCACCGAGGGGATCGAGGCGGACATCGTCCGCGGCGGCGTGCTCGAAGTGGCCCGCAGCAAGCCGCAGTTGGAGCGACTGCGCGCCCACGTCGAGAGTGAGCGGGCCTACGGGGAAGGGCGCGTCGAGCTGCTCGGCGGGAAGGAGGCAAGGGAGCGGATCGACGTCGACGGCGCCCTCGGTGGCTGCTGGAGCCCGTACGGGGCCCGCATCCAGCCCGCCAGGCTTGCCCGGGGCCTCGCGCGCACCGTGCGCGGGTTGGGCGTCGAGGTGTACGAGGGGACGGCGGTCACCGCGATCCTGCCCGGCTCCGGCTACCGCAAGCCACGCGCCGTCACCTCGTACGGCACCGTCACCGCCGACCATGTGCTGCGGGCCACCGAGGGGTTCACCGCCGGGCTGCGCGGCGAGAAGCGGACCTGGCTGCCGATGAACTCCGCGATGGTCGCCACCGAGCCGCTGCCCGCCGAGTTCTGGGCGGAGACCGGCTGGCACGGCCGGGAGGTGCTGGGCGACTTCGCGCATGCCTACATGTACGCGCAGCGCACCGTGGACGACCGGATCGCGCTGGGCGGGCGGGGTGTGCCGTACCGGTTCGGCTCGCGGACGGACTCGGACGGCAGCACCCAGGTGGAGACGGTGCGCCAGCTGCGGGCGATCCTCGACCGGTTCTTCCCGGCTGCCGCGCACGCCCGGATCGACCACGCCTGGGCGGGCGTGCTGGGCGTGCCCCGGGACTGGTGCGCCACCGTCGAACTGGACCGGGTGAGCGGGCTCGGCTGGGCGGGCGGGTACGTCGGCAGCGGGGTGACCACCACCAACCTGGCCGGTCGCACCCTGCGGGACCTGGTGCTCGGCCGGGACACCGAGCTGACCCGGCTGCCCTGGGTGGGCCACACCGTGCGGCGCTGGGAGCCGGAGCCGCTGCGCTGGCTGGGCGTGCACGCGATGTACGCCGCGTACCACGCCGCCGACCGGCAGGAGGCGGCCGGCCGGGCCACCACCTCGCCGATCGCCCGGGTCGCGGACCTCGTCTCCGGGCGCTGAGCCGCCGGGCGCTGAGCCACCGGGTGCCGAATCGCCGATCGCCGAGTCGCCGGATGCCGAATCCAGGGCCGATCGCCGCACGCTGAATCCCCGGACGCGGAACGAGCACGGTCGGCGGTCAGGCCGCTGCGCCGGACCGTGTCGCGGCGGTCGTCGGTGCAAGCGTCGCGCCACGATGTGCGGATGACGGTGAACGAGGCGGATCCGCCGCCGTTGGCGGCGGACTCGGTGACCGGGGCCGGCCGGAGCAGCCGCCGCGCCGATCGGCCGTTCGGACGCGCCGCCGAGCGGAGCGGGCCCGCAGCACGGACGGTGAAGGCGTGCTGAGGAGAACACTGCCGGCCCTTGTGGTCGCCCTGCTGCTCTGCGCGCCCGGGAGCGGCGCGTGGGCCGGGTCGCCCGGTCGGCAGGTCGCGGTCGTGGACCAGGCCTCGCGCAGTGTGCTGGTGTTGCAGAGTGCCGAGGAGCTGATGGCCTATCGCGGCCCGGACCGGCTGCCGGTGGTCTGGGGCTGGAGTGCGGACCGGGCACCGGAGTTGGCGGATCTGACGCCCGCGCGCAGCTGGACGAACCCGGACGAGGTGAAGTCCCGGGTCCGGCAAGGGCGCCGGTATCTGCTGACGACCGCCTCCGGTGGGCTGGCGGCCGTCGTGGAGACCACCACGAACCGCATCCACTGGGCGGCGGACCTGGGGACGGCCGTCAACCCGCACAGCATCGAGCTGCTGCCGGACGGCAACGTGGCCGTGGCGGCGAGCGCCGGCGGCTGGGTGCGGCTGTACGCGGCGTCGCAGAGCCCGCGGGCCGCGGCGTACGCGGAGTTCCCGCTGCCGGGTGCGCACGGGGTGCACTGGGACGGGCGGACCGGCCTGCTCTGGGTGCTCGGGGACACGGCGCTGACCGCGCTGCGGGTCGGCGGAACCCCGGCCGCACCCACCCTCACCGCGGCGCGGAGCAGCCCGTTGCCCGGCCGTGGCGGGCACGACCTGGCCGCCGTGCTGGCGGCTCCGGGGCGGTTCTGGGTGACCACGCTGACCGGCCTGTGGTGCTACGACCCCGCCACCGACCGCTTCGCCGCCGTGCGACTGGCAGATCCGGCTTCCGAGCGGGACCTCAAGAGCGTCGGTGACGAGCCTGGTACCGGCCGGCTGCTCACGGTGGTGCCCGAGCACGCGGCTCCGTGCGACTGGTGCACCTCGGTGATCACCCTGCACCGGCCGGAGGGAGCGCGGTCGCTGCGCGGCACGCACCTGTACAAGGCGAGGTGGTGGAGTGGCTGGTAGCAGATTTTGGACCCCAGGGGGACGATCTGGGGGCGCGCGTCGGAGATACCACCCGAATTGCGGACGGCATTCGGCTGATGGGGCATATTGTGTACACCGACAAACTACTCCGATGGAGGTCAGTTTCCCGTCGCGGTCGGCAAACCATCCGTCGACCCCGGTCGGCTGGGATAGCGTCGTGGGGTCGGGGGGTCGACGCCGATCCGGTGTAATCGAACGCTAGCTACTGGGCCGTAATGGCCGAATGAGTCATGGAGAAAAACATGCGGAATTTCCGTGCGGAAAGCCGGCCGGATGGAGTCGACGACCTTCAGCTCGCGATGGAATCACTGGCAGCCTTCCCCTCCCGGAACGCCGGGAGCGGAGCGGATGTGACCGAGCGGCTCGCGGCCGTTCACGATTTGTGCCGCGCGGTCGACGCGGTGCTGGACAGTCTGGTCGTCCAGGCGGCCGCCGAGGCTGCCGAGGAGGGGTGGACCGCGGCCCGCATGGCGGCCGAACACTCCGGCTACTACGCCAGGTTGCAGCGCGCGCTGCTCCCCGCCGCTGCCGGGCTGACCCGGCAGTGAGCGCGGAGCGACCGGGCGTGCACGTGCTGTCCTGCCCCACCCGGTGGAGCGATGTCGACGAGAACGGGCACATCAACAACGCCCGTCTGGTCGGCTACGTCCAGGAGGGGATTTACGACCTGTTCCGTCATCACGAAATCGCTGTGCGGGAATCACTGTTCCCGTTCGGGTTCATTATCGCCAGGCACGAGATCGACTACCTGGAACAGTTGCACCACCAGCCCGAACCGTTGTCGGTGCGGCTCGTCGTGGAACGGCTCGGACGGAGTTCCGCGCAGGTCGAGGTGAATGTCTGCCGGGATCGGATCACCTTTATGCGGGCGCGGACCGTGGTGGTCGCGCGGGACCGCGAATCCGGCCGCTCACGGGCGCTCAGCCCGGCCGAGCGGATCTTTCTCTCGGCGTTTATGGCGGACGCGGCCCGCGCCCAGGCGCTCCTGGCGGCCACGACGGTGACCGCGGCGACGACCGTGCCGACCGTGACGGCGGTGGGTGCCGCCACGGCGGTGGCCTCGGCGGCAGCGGTGAGTGCGACGGCCCCGGCGCAGCGCGTACCGGCCGGTGCGGCCGCCGGCATGGTGACGCCGCCCCGGCGGCCGCGTCGGCGGTGCCACGCCTCGGCGGGGTGAACCGCCGTCCCGGGCCGGTGACGTGATCGACAAGGGCGTCGGTCCGCCCGGCCTGCGTCCCCGGCACCCCCGGTCTCCCTGGCCTCACCTGCGTCCCCGGCATTCCCGGCCTCCGTGGCGTTCCAGGGCTCCTCGGCCTCCACGGCCCCGACGGTCCCGCCGTACCGAGCCCGTCGTACCGAGGGAGAGGGCCGGTTCCGAAGGCGCCGTGGCGAGTTACGCTGAGCAGCATGGGCACCGGTACGCCCCACGGTGGTCACAGGCTGCGACCTCCCTCCAGGCCCAGGGCGAGCAGGCCGCCGCCGGTCCGGCCGGAGCCCGCCGACCGGAAGGAGGACGCGATGACCATCTCCTGGGAGGACTTCCTCGCCCGCGTCGTCGAGCGCGGCGAGTACCGGGGTGAGGCTGAGGCGGATCACGCCGCCCGGGTCGTGCTGGCCCTGCTCGGCGAGCACCTGGTGGGGTCCGAGCGGGGCGAACTCGCCGACGCGTTGCCCGTCACCTACGCCTCGCTGCTGCGCGACGCCGGGCCCGCGGCCGAGCCGCTGACCGCCGAGCGCTTCGTGCAGGCCGTGGTGGGCTGGATCGACGGGGCGACCCCGGCGACGGCGCAGTGGGACATCGGGGCCGTGCTCAGCACGGTCGCCGACCTGGTCCCGGGGGAGTTGCTGGACCGGGTGATCGAGCAGCTCCCGGACGGCTACGACCTGCTGTTCGGACACCCGGCACGGGCCTGAGCACGTTCGAGCGGCCGTCGTGCGCCGCTACCCGGTGGTGGCCCGGAACAGCTCCGCGCCCGGGCCGGTCAGTTCGACCGGTCCGGCGCCCGGGCGCAGGTAGGCCGACGCGCCCGCCGGAAGCGGGAGTCCGGCGCCGCCGGGCGCCCGCAGCAAGGCCTGCCCGGCGACGCAGAGCAGGATCTGCGGGGTGGGGAGGTCGACCCGGACGGAGGCGGCGCCGGGACGTAGCCGCGAGAGCCTGAACTCCTCTGCGGGCGACGGGAATTCCACCTCGACGCCGGTGCCGTCCCCGAGCGGGCGCGGCACCAGCACCTCGGGTTCCCCGGTGCGGAAGGACGTGACCGCCAGCAGGCCGTCCACGTCGACGTGCTTGGGGGTGAGCCCGCAGCGCAGCACGTTGTCGGAGTTGGCCATCAACTCCACACCCACGCCCCGGAGGTAGGCGTGCGGTACCCCGGCGTCCAGGTACAGCGCCTGCCCGGCGGTGAGCCGGACATGGTTGAGCAGCAGCGCGGCGAGCAGGCCCCGGTCGCCGGGGTACTCCGCGGCGAGGCGGGCGTATGCGGCACAGCTCGCGGCGTACGGTCCGCCGGCCGCCGCCGTCCGGTGCAGGGAGTCGGTGACGGCCGCGAGTTCGGCGGCGTCGGCGTGAAGGCCGGAGCGCAGCAGTTCGGGCAGCACGGCCTCGACGGGCCGGGTGCGCAGCGCGGTGGCCCAGGGGGAGAGCACGCCGAGGGCGTCCAGCAGCCGGGCGGTGGCGGCGGCCGGCCGGAAGCCGCACAGGGCCTCGAAGTCGCCGAGCGAGCAGATGAGTTCGGGCTTGTGCCCACGGTCCTTGAACACCCGCTCCGGCGCGTCCGGCGGAACGCCCCGGGCCTGCTCCGCCGCGTACCCGGCCTCGGCCTGGGCGCGGGTGGGGTGGACCTGGAGGGAGAGCGCCCGGTCGGCGGCCAGCACCTTGAACAGGAACGGCAGCGCCGGGCCGAACCGCCGTACGGTGTCCGGTCCGAGCATGCCGTCCGGGTCGGCGTCGATCAGCCGGTCCAGCGGCTGCGGGCCGGCGTCGCCGGACAGCAGGGACGGCGCCGACGGGTGGGCGCCCAGCCAGAGTTCGGCCTGCGGGGTGCCGTCGGGGGCGGTGCCGGTGAGCGCGGGGATGGCGGTGGGTGAGCCCCAGGCGTAGCGGCGGACCGGGTTCTGCAGGAGGGCGAACGGCAGGGGGCCGAGCGGCGGCATGCGGGCGGCTCCGGGGATGCTCAGCGGCAGAGCGCGGCCGCGCCGATCAGCCCGGCGTCGGTGCCGAGTTCGGCGCGGCGCACGTCCAGGCCGCGGATGTACGAGAGGGCGGCGTAGCGGTCCAGATGGCGGGCGAGCGGGGCGAACAGCAGGTCCCCGGCACCGGCCACGCCGCCGCCTATGACGACCCGGGAGAGGTCCACCAGGGCGGCCGTGGCGGCGATCCCGGCGGCCAGCGCCTGGGCGGCGCGGTCGAAGGAGGCGAGGGCGACCGGGTCGCCCGCGGCGGCGGAGGCGGCGACGGCGCGTGCCGTCCGGTCGCCGTCCGCGGGCTGCCAGCCCGCGGCGAGGGCCCGGCGGGCGATCGCGGTGCCGCTGGCGAGGCCCTCCAGGCAGCCGCGCGAGCCGCACGGGCAGGGCTCCCCGTCCAGTTCGACGGTGATGTGGCCGAGATGGCCGGCGTTGCCGCTGGGGCCGGGACGCACCGCGCCGTCGAGCACCAGCCCGGCGCCGACGCCGGTCGACACCACCAGGCAGAGCGCGTTGTCGGCGCCTCGGGCCGCGCCCTGCCAGTGCTCGGCGGCGGCCATCGCCACGCCGTCCCCGGCGAGGTGGACGGGCAGCGCGCGGGCTGCCACAGCCGGGTGTGCGGCAACCGCGGCGACCAGCGGGAAGCTCCGCCAGCCGGGGATGTTGACCGGGCTGACGGTGCCGCCGGCGAGGTCGACCGGGCCGGCGCTGCCGATCCCGACGGCCGTCACGGCGGCCCAGTCCGCCGTCCCGGCGAGCTGCGCCAGCACCTGGTGCACCACGGCGAGCACGGCCGTGCCCGGCTCGGCGGCCGGCGTGGGCAGCTGGAGCCGGTGCCGCAGCCGGCCGTCGCCGTCGACCAGCGCCCCGGCGATCTTGGTGCCGCCGATGTCGAGGGCGGCGAACAGCGGGGTGACGGGCACGGTGGGCTCCAAAGCGGTCGATGGGGTCGGCGCCCCGGCCGCGGGGGCCGAGGCGCCGAACAGCGTAGATCAGACGGGCGGTCGGCCGCCCGTCAGCCGGCCGCGCTGAGCCGCAGGGTGACCAGTTCGAACGGGCGCAGCGCGAGGCGCACCGCGCCGTCCTCGACCGCCACCTCGCCGCGGGTGCCGTCCCAGGGCCGCTCCAGCAGGTCGCAGGGGACGGCGCCGGCCAGCGGGAAGGAGGTGGTCAGCCGGCCCCGGGCACGGCCGCCGCCCGCCTCGTAGACCCGGACGATCAGGTCCCCGCTGCGGTCGTCGGCGAGCTTGACGGCGCTCACCACCAGGGCGTCGTTGTCCAGCCGCACCAGCGGAGCGACCTGCTCGGCGCTGCCGGTGACCCGCCGCTCCGGCAGGCCGATCCGGTAGCCCTCGCGGACGGCGTCGCCGATCGCCGCGCCCGGCACGAGGGCGTGCCGGAAGCGGTGCAGGCCCTGGTCGGTCTTCGGGTCGGGGAAGCGCGGAGCGCGCAGCAGCGAGAAGCGGACCGTGGTGGTGGTCCCGCCGTCGCCGGGGCGCACCGTGCGGGTGACGTCGTGGCCGTAGGTGGAGGCGGTGACCAGGGCGACGCCCCAGCCGGGCTCGTCGAGGTGGACGAAGCGGTGGTTGCAGGCCTCGAACTTGGCGGCGTCCCAGCTGGTGTTGGTGTGGGTGGGCCGGTAGAGGTGGCCGAACTGGGTCTCGGCGGCGTAGCGCTCGGTGTGGATGTCCAGCGGGAAGGCGGCCTTGAGGAACTTCTCGGTCTCGTGCCAGTCGACCACGGTGTCGATGTCCAGCCGCTGCTCGCCGGCCCGCAGGGTGAGGGTCTGCACCACGGTGGAGGAGCCGAAGGAGCGGGCGATCCGCACGGAGGCCAGTTCGGCGGTGCGGTCGGCGGTGAGCGAGTCCACGCCGGTCAGGTCGGTGACGGTGTTGCGGTAGAACTGGTCCACGTCCCAGGCGTCCCACATGTTGGGGAAGTCGGGGTGCAGCTGGAGCAGGTTGGCCCGGCTGCCGGGCGCGACGGTCTCCCGGCCGGTCGCGAGCTCGACCACCGAGGAGATCAGGCCGTCCGCGTCCACGACGACCTCCAGCAGGCCGTTGCGCAGTGTGAAGCCGCCCTCCGGCCGCTCCGCCACGGTGCACTCCGGTCCGGTCGCGGCGGCGACCGCGGCCCCGCCGGCCGGCACCGCCGAGCGGGTGTGCGGCGCCGCGTTGAACACCAGCTCGCGCCCGCCGGAGGCCGCCCCGGCCAGCGCCTGTTGGGCCGCGTCGATCAGCCCCTCCAGCTCCCCGGCCAGCGCCGCGTACGTCGCCTCGGCCTCGCGGTGCACCCAGGCGATGGACGAGCCGGGCAGGATGTCGTGGAACTGGTGCAGCAGGACGGTCTTCCAGATCCGGTCCAGCTGCTCGTACGGGTAGGCCGCCCCGGTGCGCAACGCGGCGGTGGCGCACCAGAGTTCGGCCTCGCGCAGCAGGTTCTCGCTGCGCCGGTTTCCCTGCTTGGTCCTGGCCTGGCTGGTCAGGGTGGCGCGGTGCAGCTCCAGGTAGAGCTCGCCGACCCAGACCGGCGGGTTCGGGTACTCGGCCTCGGCCTTGGCGAAGAATTCGGCGGGGTTCTCCCAGCGGACGGTGGCCGAGCCCTCCAGGTCCTTCATCCGGGCTGCCTTGGCGACCATCTCGCGGGTGGTGCCGCCGCCGCCGTCACCCCAGCCGGTCGGGGCGAGCGAGTGCCGGGCGACGCCCTTGTCCTTGAAGTTCCTCGCCGCGTGGGCGATCTCGCTGCCCTTCATCGAGCAGTTGTAGGTGTCCACGGGCGGGAAGTGGGTGAAGATCCGGGTCCCGTCGATGCCCTCCCAGAGGAAGGTGTGGTGCGGGAACCGGTTCACCTGGCTCCACGAGATCTTCTGGGTCAGCAGCCACTTGGAGCCCGCGTTGCGGATGATCTGCGGCAGGCCGCCGGTGAAGCCGAAGGTGTCCGGCAGCCAGGCCTCGTGGTTCTCCACCCCGAACTCGTCCAGGAAGAACCGCTTGCCGTGGACGAACTGCCGGGCCATCGCCTCCGAGCTCGGCATGTTGGTGTCGGACTCGACCCACATGCCGCCGGCCGGGACGAACCGGCCCTCCGCCACCGCCTTCCGCACCCGGGCGTACACCTCGGGACGGTGCTCCTTGATCCAGGCGAACTGCTGGGCCTGGGACATGGTGTAGCGGAAGTCCGGCTCGTCCTCCAGCAGCGCGGTCATGTTGGCGGTGGTGCGGGCCACCTTGCGGACGGTCTCGCGCAGCGGCCAGAGCCAGGCCGAGTCGATGTGGGCGTGGCCGATCGCGCTGATCCGGTGCGCGGACGGCACGGCGGGCGCGGCCAGCACCCCGGCCAGCTCCGAACGGGCCTTCGCTGCCGTGGCGTTGACGTCCTGGAGGTCGACCGCGTCGAGGCAGCGCTCGACCGCGCGCAGGATCTCCCATCGGCGGGCGCTCTCCACCGGCAGCTCGGCCATCAGCTCGCCGAGCACCTCCAGGTCCATCACGAGCTGCCAGACCGTCTCGTCGAACACCGCCAGGTCCATCCGGGCCAGCTTGTACTGCGGCTGGTCGCCGGCCGTCTCCCTGTCGCCGAGCTCGGTGGGCAGGAACGGATGGTAGTCCAGGATGACCGGGTTGGAGGCGGCCTCGACGTGCAGCAGCACCTGCTCGCCGCCGGCCGCCGGGGCGGCGATCCGCACCCACTGGTTCTGCGGGTTGAGGCCCTTCACCGGGGAGCCGTCCGGGCGGTAGACCAGGCCCTCGCACTGGAAGCCGGGCATGTTGGCGTCGAAGCCCAGGTCGATCAGCGCCTCGACGGTGCGCCCGGCCCAGGCCTGCGGCACGGTGCCGGTCACGGTGATCCAGCTGGTGCCCCAGGGCGCGCCCCAGGCGTCGCCCACCGCGATCGGGGTGGGCGGGGCGGCCAGCCCCTCGGCGACCGGGACGGGCTCGCCGGGCGCCGTCCAGATGCCGACCTCCAGCGGGACGGACTCGGGGTAGACGGCCGGGCGGATGCGCTCGTCCAGGACGCGCTTGAGGCGGGACTCGACCAGGGTACGGTCATCGTGCATGTCAGCGGGCTCCGTTGCGTGGCTGAGGGTGCGTGGCTGCGGTTCTTGGTTCTCGGCTGAGGTTGCGGGGCCGAGGTTACGGGGCCGAGGGGGAGACGGATGGGCTAGGGAGAACGTACGCCGGTGGGGTGGACCACCTCGGTGATGCCGCGCGCCGCGAGGTGCGCACGGTCCTCGGCGCGCTCGGCGAGCACCGCGGTCGGGCGGACGCCCTCCTCGGCGAGGCGCATGAACGTCTCGTACACCGCACCGCCGGGGCCGCAGACCGAGCGCCGCGGCGAGGTGACCTCGTCGCCGGTGGCGACCACCACGGCGGTGCTGCGCGGCGTGGGCGGCTGCCAGGACCGGCGGGCCTCGGCGGCGGCCTCGGCGAGCCGGGCGCCGGCCGGCTTGACCGTCCGGTCGGTGGTCAACAGGCCCAGGCTGTACTCCAGTTCGGGGAAGTCGGCGAGTGAGCGGTCCACGTCGTGGGAGCACCACCAGGTCACGCCCCACAGGTCCGGGCAGTCCAGTACGGCCTCCACGGTGGCGCCGGTGAAGCGCGCGGCGTCCTGCGGGGCGATGTGCGGGGCGGGCGCGCCGACCTCCTGCAGCCAGACCGGACGGGCCGGGTCGTCCGCCCAGGCCTTGGACAGCTCGACCAGGTACGCGGCGTGCTGCGCGGTGGCGGTGGAGTGCGCGCCGTAGCGCTGGGCGGTGCCGTTGAACACCCAGGAGTGCACGGCGGTCGCGGCGCCGATCCGGGCCGAGTGCCAGGGGGTGAACGGGTGCTCGTCCAGGTACCAGGCCGCGTCGTACGAGGCGTGCAGGTGCAGCCGGCCGGGGGCGCCCTGCTCGCAGGCGTCGAGCATCCGGCGCAGCCAGGCCTCGGCCTCGGCAGAGGTGGCCCGGTCCGGGTCGGGGTGCGGGGCACCGGAGAACTGGTTGATCTCGTTGCCGAGCGTCATTCCGAGGAAGTTGGGCCGCCCGCGCAGCGCCCCGGCGAGAGTGCGCAGGTAGGCGGCCTGGGCGTCGACCACCTCGGGGTCGGTGAAGATGTTGCGCCGGTGCCAGGTCCGGGTCCAGGACGGGAGGAAGTCGAAGCTGGACAGGTGGCCCTGCAGGCCGTCCACCGCGACGTCCAGCCCGCGCTCGCCGGCCGCGTCCGCCAGGGCCGTCAGCTGCTCGACGGCGCGGGGGCGGATCAGGGTGCGGTTGGGCTGGAAGACCGGCCAGAGCGGGAACACCCGTACGTGGTCCAGCCCGAGGGCGGCGATGGAGTCGAAGTCGGCGCGCACGGCGTCCAGGTCGAAGTCGAGCCAGTGGTGGAACCAGCCGGCGCTGGGGGTGTAGTTGACGCCGAAGCGCGGGGCCTGCGGGGTGGCAGTCATGTGCGATGGCTCTCTCAACGGGTGCGGGGCGTACGGACGGTGGGCTATCCCTTGACGGCTCCCTCCTCGACACCCTTGAAGAAGAAGCGCTGGCAGACGCCGAACACCACGACGATCGGCAGGAAGGCGATCATGGTGCCGGCCGCGATCAGCCGGGGGTTGGCGGAGAAGGTGCCGTCGAGGTACTGGAGCCCGACGGTGAGGGTGTACTTCTGCGGGTCGTTGAGCACGATCAGCGGCCACAGGAAGTCGTCCCAGGCACCGATGAAGGTGAAGATCACGATCACGCTGAGCATGCCGCGCACGTTCGGCAGACCGATGTGCCACAGCCGCTGCCAGACGGTGGCGCCGTCCACCAGGGCGGCCTGGTCGAGCTCGGCCGGGACGGCGGCGAACGCGGTGCGCATCAGCAGCACGTTGAGCATCGCGATCGAGCCGGGCAGCGCGACGCCGGCCAGGCTGTCGGCCAGGCCGAGGCTGCGCACCAGCACGTACTGGGAGACGATGGTGACCTCGCCGGGCAGGATCAGGGTGGCGAGGAAGAGGCCGAGGACGAGCTTGGCGCCGCGGAAGCGCAGCCGGGCGAGCGCGTAGCCGGCCAGCGTGCAGCCGACCACGTTGCCGGTGATGCAGACCGCGGCGACGATCACCGAGTTGAGTGCGTAGGTCCACACCGGGATGACCTCGGCGACCCTGCCGTAGTTGCCGAGGGTGGGCTGGTCGGGCAGGAAGCTCGGTGTACGGGTGTAGACGTCCTCGGCGGGGCCCTTGAGGGAGGTGGACAGCTGCCACAGGAACGGGCCGATGACCAGCAGCAGGACGAGCACCAGGAGCAGGTAGCGGGCGGCGGTCTGGGCGGAGGAAGGGGTGTTGAAGCCCCGGGCGGGCCTGCGGGGCCTGGCGGGCCCGGTCGCGGTGGCAGGCTCGGTGGCCTTCGTGCGGACGGTGGTCATGGGGTCAGGCCGCCTTCCGGTTCAGCCGCATCAGGAACAGCATCGGGCCGAGGGTGATGACGAACAGCAGCAGGCTGAGCGCCGAAGCGTAGCCCAGGTGGCCGTTGAACCCGCGGCTGTACATCTGGATCAGCATCACCACGGACATGTCCCGCCCGCCGGGGCCGCCCAGGCCGTTGGAGAGTACGTACAGCTCGGAGAAGACGCGCAGCGAGCTCACCGAGATCAGCGCGGAGATCAGGACCATGGTCGGGCGCACCCCGGGCAGGGTGACGTGCCAGAACCGGCTGACCGGGCCGGCACCGTCCACGGCCGCCGCCTCGTGCAGCTCGCGCGGGACGTTGGCGAGGGCGGACAGGTAGATGACCATGTAGTAGCCGAGGCCCTTCCAGACGGTCAGGGCGATCGCGCTGAACAGCAGCAGCCAACGGTCGGTCAGGAAGGAGACCGGCGAGTCGGCCAGCCCGGTCTGTCGCAGCAGGCCGTTGACCAGGCCGCGGTCGTCCAGCGCCCAGCCCCAGATCAGTGCCACCACGACGGCGGAGGCGATCACCGGGGTGTAGAAGGCGGTACGGAAGAAGGTGATGCCGGGGATCCTGCGCTGGACGAGCAGCGCGAGCAGCAGCGGCAGGACGGTCAGCAGGGGCAGGCAGACCAGCATGAACACGATGCTGTTGAGCAGGGCGTCGGCGAGCTGCTCGTCGTCCAGCAGCCGGCCGTAGTTCTCCAGGCCGGTGAACTGCCCGCCGCCCAGCGGCTTGGCGTTGGTGAAGGACAGGATCACCGTGTTGACGGCCGGCCAGAGGTTGAAGACGGCCAGCCAGACTATCGCGGGCCCGGCGAGCAGCCAGGGGGTGAACCAGCGCCGGTGGGTCATGCGATCGCCTTCCTGGGGCCTGGGGGTGGTGCGGGTGACTCCCGGGGAGCGGCGGGCGTGGGGGAGGCCCGCCGCTTCGCCGGTACGGGGTGGCGGCGCGTCGCGGGGCGTGCTGCCGCGGGGCGTGGTGCCGCGCCGCGGGGGCCGCCCGTGCGCGCGCTGGGGGTCAGCCCTTGAGCAGCTTGTTGCACTGCTCGACGGCGGTGTCCAGCGCCTGCTTGGAGCTGGTCTCGCCGCTGATGGCCAGCGCGAACTGCTGCTTGATGACGGTGCCCATCGCGTCGTCCACCTCGACGGGCTGGATCAGTTCGGCCTTGGCGAGCGAGGTGAAGGCGATGACCTTGGCGTCGCCCGCGTTGGTGCCGTCGCTCTTGCTGAAGAACGGGTCGTTCGCGGAGGCCTTGGTGGACGGGAAGACACTGGTCAGGTGGGCGAAGGCGGCCTGGTTCTCGGGGCTGGTCACCCAACGGGCGAGGGCCACGGCGGCGGCCGGGTTCTTGGTGTTCTTCGGGATGGACAGGCCCTGGACGTACAGCGGCGGGGTGCCCATCGCGGTGGAGGGGACGACCTTCGGGGCGAGGGTCGGGTTGTCGGTGGCGAGGCTGGTGATGAAGTTGCCGCTGCCGGTGGTCCAGGCCGCGGTGCCGGAGCTGAAGAGCTTGGAGTTGCCGGCGTAGGTGTCGGTCAGCACTCCGTTCGGCATCAGGCCCTCCTTGAACGCGTCGCGGTACCTGTCGAGCAGCGCTGCGGCCTCGGGGGTGTTGAAGGTGAAGGCCTTGCCGTCGTCGGACATGATCTTCACGCCGATGTTGTACAGGTCGCCGATGCCCGGCTTGCGGCTCATCAGGTAGGTCTGGCCGCCGGACTTCTCCTTCATCACCCGGGCCTGGGCGATCAGTTCGTCCAGGCTGGCCGGGGGCTTCTGCGGGTCCAGGCCGCTCTTCGTGAGGAGTTCCGAACTCCAGTAGTTCACATCGGTGTTGAGGTACCACGGGTAGCCGAAGGTGCCCTGGTGCCCGTTGAACCGGTAGGCGTTCACGCCGCCGGCGACGTACTCCTCGGCGAGCTTCGGGTCGGCCTTGGCGACGTCCAGCAGGACGTCCTTCTTCACCAGCGGGAAGGCGAAGTCGGGCGGGAGGTTGACCACGTCGGGCAGGGTGCCGGCGGCGGCCTGGCTGAGCACCTTGTCGGAGTAGCCCTCGCCGGGCTGGTCGAGCCACTCGACCTCGACGCCGGGGTACTTCTTCTTGAAGCCGTCGATCACGCCCTGCATGTAGTCGGTGAACTTCGGTTTGAGCGCCCAGGTCTGGAGCGAGACCCTGCCCTTGACCTCGCCGGTGGCGGCCGCACTCGCCACCGCGTCGCTGCTCTTGCTGTCGCCGGAGCCGAGTCCGCAGCCGGTGAGTGCGGCGGTGGCGAGCGCCGTCGTGGTCAGTGCCGCCCAGATTCTTCGCATGAGGGTCTCCCGGTCCTGGGGGTGGGTGGGGGATCGTGCCGAGCTCGGGGGTTTCCCGGGGCTGTTCCCCGGGGTTCTGTCAACGGGGTGGCGCAACGGAGGCGCAACGGGGGTTGTGCCTGGTTCCGGAACCTGACCAACTAAACCGGTCTAGCTATGCCAGGGACTATGCTCCCGCCTAAACTTGGATGTCAAGAGAAGGGTCGGGTTCTGTGGGCAGACCGACGATCGCCGACATCGCCCGCCAGGCCGGTGTCTCCAAGGGCGCGGTGTCCTTCGCGCTCAACGGCCGGCCGGGCGTGAGCGAGGCGACCAGGGCCCGGATCCTGCGGGTCGCCGAGGAGATGAACTGGCGCCCGCACAGCGCCGCGCGCGCCCTCGGCGGAGCCCGGGCCGACGCCGTCGGCCTGGTGATCGCCCGGCCGGCCCGCACCATCGGTGTCGAGCCGTTCTTCAGCCAGCTGCTGTCCGGGCTCCAGGCCGTGCTCTCGGCCAGCTCGATCGCGCTGCACCTGATGGTGGTCGAGGACACCGCCGCCGAGATCGAGGTCTACCGGCGCTGGGCCTCCGAGCACCGGGTGGACGGCTTCATCGTGGTCGACCTCCAGGTCAGGGACCCGCGGCTGCCGGTGCTGGACGAACTCGGGCTGCCCGCCGTCGTGCTGGGCGGGCCCGGCAAGGGCGGCAACCAGCTGCGGATCTGGGCCGACGACCGGGAGGCGATGCTCTCGATCGTCGACTACCTGGCCGCCATCGGGCACCGCCGGATCGCCCACCTCGCCGGGCTGCCGCACTTCCAGCACACCCAGCGGCGGATCCGCGCGCTGCGCGACGCCTCGCGCCGGCTCGGGCTGGAGGAAGCGGTGTCGGTGCCCACCGACTTCAGCGACGCCGAGGGCGCGGCCGCCACCCGGACCCTGCTGTCCCGGGCCAGGCGGCCCACCGCCATCGTCTACGACAGCGACGTGATGGCCGTCGCCGGGCTGGGCGTGGCGGGGGAGATGGGCGTCGCGGTGCCCGGCGAGCTGTCGATCGTCTCCTTCGACGACTCGGTGCTCGCCCGGATCGTCCACCCCCCGCTGACCGCGCTCAGCCGGGACACCTTCGCGCTCGGCGAGCAGGTGGCGCGCAGCCTGCTGGCGGCGCTGGACGAGGCCGGGCCCGGCCGGGACCTCCAGATGCCCACGCCGCGGCTGACGGTACGGGAGTCCACCTCGCCGCCGAGAGGCACGCCGGCCGGCTCCCCCTCGGGTTCCACCGTCGGTTCGGCTGCCGGTTCCCCCGTCGGTTCCCCCGCAGGGGTGGATGCTGCGCGCATCGTTGACAGCGGTCCTGAACCGGTTTAGCCTCGCAGCGCCGAGCGGGCCCCCGGCTCGGCGTGCTCCGCCGCACTTTCGTCCGGCTCCCGTCGCCCGCTGCCCGTCCCGACCCCCGTCGCTTCCCGTCCGGCGAGGAAGCCCGGCAGCGGTGCGGCCTCCACTCGATCCAGCACCGGCACGCCCGCATGCAGCCGGGCCCCCGTCCGCGACGGTGGGCCCGCCCCCACCCTCCTCCGCTCGATCGGAGCCACCGCATGTCACGACGCCTCCCCCTGCTGCTCAGCGCCGCCCTCGCGACGGCCGCGCTGACCGTCACCCCCGCGGCCTGGGCCGGCCCGACACCGACCGCGGCCCCCGCAGCCACCGTCGGCTCGGGCAGCCAGCCCTTCGCCTCGTACTGGTACCCCAACAGCATCCTGAACTGGGACCCGGCCACCGACCCGGACGCCCGCTTCAACCGCTCCCGCGTGCCACTCCAGCCGCGCACCAGCGACCCCGCGCTGCGGGCCAACCCCAACGCCCGCACCGGTGAGGGCAGGATCGCCTCGCTGGTTTCCTTCGGCCCCACCTCCAACAACCCCTCGCAGGGCTCCGCCGACCCCAACTACTACGCCTTCGGCTACTGGCAGTACGTCGACAAGCTGGTGTTCTGGGGCGGTTCGGCCGGCGAGGGCCTGATCCTCGCCCCCAACCCGACCGTGATCGACGCCGCCCACCGCAACGGCGTCAAGGTCTACGGCACGGTCTTCTTCCCGCCCGGCGCGTACGGCGGCCAGCTCCAGTGGGTGCGCGACTTCGTCCAGAAGTCCGGCAGCCGCTACCCCGTCGCGGACAAGCTCGCCCAGGCCGCGCAGTACTACGGCTTCGACGGCTGGTTCATCAACCAGGAGACCGGCGGCGGCGATTCGTCCCTGGCGGGCGAACTGCGCAACCTGATGCAGTACACCAAGGCGCAGACCGGCACCGAGTTCATGTGGTACGACGCGATGACCACCTCCGGCTCGGTCAACTGGCAGAACGCCCTCACCTCGGCCAACTCACCCTTCCTGCAGGATGGTTCGAAGCGCACCGCGGACTCGATGTTCCTGAACTTCAACTGGTCGGCGAGCGGCCTGAACTCCTCCCGGGCACTGGCCCGGCAGCTCGGCCGCAGCGAGTACGACCTCTACTCCGGCATCGACACCGAGGCCAACGGCTACAACACCGGCGTGGACTGGAACACCCTCTTCCCGGCCGGCAAACCGCACACCACCTCGCTCGGCCTCTACCGCCCGGAGTGGACCTGGAAGTCCGCCACCGACCGCGCCGACTTCTACGCCAAGGACGCCCGCTACTGGGTCGGTGCCGCCGACGACCCGTCGCGGATCGACCTCTCGGCGAGCTGGCCCGGCCTGGCCGGCTACGTCGCCGAGTCCTCGCCGATCACCGCCAAGCCCTTCGTCACCAACTTCGACACCGGGCAGGGCGACTTCTACAACGCGGCCGGCACCCGGGTCGCCACCGGCGGCTGGAACAACCTCTCGCTCCAGGACGTCCCGCCCACCTACCGCTGGGTGGTGGAGTCGGCCGGCAGCCGGATCACCCCGTCCGTCGACTTCACCGACGCCTACCAGGGCGGCTCCTCGCTGCGGCTGAGCGGAACGCTCGACGCCGCCAACACCGTACGGCTGTACCAGACCACGCTGCCGGTCGCCGCGAACACCAAGCTGGACCTGGTGGTCAAGACCCCGGCCGCCGGGCCCACCAAGCTCAAGGCCGCCATCTCCTTCGCCGACGCGCCGAGCAGCTTCACCACGATCGACGTCGGCGCCAACTCCGGTACCGGCTGGGAGCGGCACACCCTCGACCTCTCCCCGTACGCGGGCCGCACCGTCGCCCAGATCGCCCTGCGGGCCGAGGGCAGCGACCCGGCATACGACCTGCGGGTCGGCCAAGTAGCCCTCTACGACGGCTCGGTGCAGACCCCGGCGGCACCGGCCGGCCTCACCGTCCTCGGCGCGAGCGACGTGACGCCCGGCTCCAGCCAGTCCCTGCGGCTGTCCTGGACGGCGGCGCCCGGCGGCAACGTGCACCACTACGAGGTGTACCGGCGCAACGCGGACGGCAGTCGCACCTTCCTCGGCGCCACGCCCAACGACGCGTACTTCGTCGGACGGCTCGACCGGGCCGGCGGCGAGAACGCCACCACGCTGGACGTCGAGGCGGTGTCCACCACCTACGGCCGCTCGACCGCCGCCTCCACCACGGTGAGCTGGAACGGCACCCCGCCGACCTCCACCAACCTGGCGCTCAACCGCCCGGCCACCGCCTCCGGCCAGTGCAACGCCAACGAGGGCCCGGCCAAGGCCGTCAACGGCAGCGTCGGCGGCGGGACCGGCGACAAGTGGTGCACCCTCACCTCCGCCAAGTGGCTGGAGGTGGACCTCGGTTCGGCGAAGCAGCTGTCCACGTTCGTGGTCAAGCACGCCTCGGCGGGCGGCGAGAGCGCCTCCTACAACACCCGCGACTTCGCCGTCCAGGTCCGGTCGGGCGCGAGCGACCCCTGGACGACCGTCGCGGACGTCACCGGCAACACGGCCGGCACCACCACCCACCCGGTGAACACCACCGCCCGCTACGTCCGGCTGGTGATCACCGCACCCACCCAGACCACCGACCCGGCCGCCCGCATCTACGAGTTCGAGGCCTGGGGCGCGTAGCCCCTCGTCGGAAAGGAAGCACCCCCGTGCCGGTCACCATCACCGCCGTCGAGAGCACCGACCTGTTCGTCGGCCCCGAGGACGCCCCGCGTCAAGTGCTGCGGGTCACCCTGGAGGGCCCGGCCGCCCGGATCGCCGTCACCGGGCCGGGTGTCCGCGGCGAGGCGACCGGCACGGGGCTGGTCGAGGTCCCGCTGGAGATCACCGACGCCACGCCCGGTGACCGACTGCCCGTCACCGTCGTGGCTTCGGATGCCGTGGTGGAGGCGAGCGTGGACGTCGCCGAGCCCGGCTGGACGATGTTCCTGGTCTCGCACTTCCACTACGACCCGGTCTGGTGGAACACCCAGGCCGCCTACACCTCCCCGTGGGAACTGCTCTCCGCCGACGCCACCACCCGGCCCCTGTGGGAGCGCAACGGCTTCGCGCTCGTCGACGCACACATGGACCTCGCCCTGCGGGACCCGGTGTACAAGTTCGTGCTCGCCGAAGTCGACTACCTGAAGCCGTACTTCGACCAGCACCCGGAGCGCCGCGAGACGCTGCGACAGCTGCTGGAACGCGGCCAGGCCGAACTCGTCGGCGGCACCTACAACGAGCCGAACACCAATCTGACCGGCGCCGAGACCACCATCCGCAACATCGTCCACGGCATCGGCTACCAGCGCGGCATCCTCGGCGGCGACCCCCGAACCGCCTGGCAGCTCGACGTGTTCGGGCACGACCCGCAGTTCCCCGGCCACCTCGCCGCGGCCGGCCTCACCGGCAGCGCCTGGGCACGCGGCCCGTTCCACCAGTGGGGCCCGATCCAGAAGAACTTCCGCGAGGCCAAGGACGACGCCCGGGTGATGCAGTTCCCGAGCGAGTTCGAGTGGATCGCCCCCGGTGGCGAGGGCGTGCTCACCCACTACATGCCGCACCACTACTCGGCCGGCTGGTGGATGGACTCCTCGGCCGACCTCGCCACCGCCGAGCAGGCCGTCTACGAGCTGTACCGGAAGCTCAAGCCCGTGGGAGCGACGAAGAACCTGCTGCTGCCGGTGGGGACGGACTACACCCCGCCGAACAAGTGGGTCACCGAGATCCACCGCTCCTGGGCCGCCAAGTACCTCTGGCCCCGCTTCGTCTGCGCCACCCCGCGGGACTTCCTCGACGCCGTCCGGGCCGAACTCGCCGCCACCGGACGGCGTCCCAGCCCGCAGACCCGCGACATGAACCCGGTGTACACCGGCAAGGACGTCTCCTACATCGACACCAAACAGGCCCAACGGGCCGGCGAGGTCGCGGCCGTCGACGCGGAGAAGCTCGCCACGCTCGCCACCGTCCACGGCCTCGGCCGCTACCCGGCCGCCGCCCTCGACAAGGTCTGGCGCCAACTCGCCTACGGCGCACACCACGACGCGATCACCGGCTCCGAGTCCGACCAGGTGTACCTGGACCTGCTCGGCGGCTGGCGGGAGGCGTACGACCTGGCATCCGGCGTGCGGGACGCGGCACTGGACGCGCTCACGGCGCGGATCTCCACGGCTGGGGCCGGGTCGGCGGTGGTGGTGACCAACACGCTCTCGTTCGACCGGACCGGCCTCGTGACGGTCGAACTGCCCGACGGCGTACGGTCGGTGCGAGTGCTGGACGACCGGGGCGAGGCGGTGCCGAGCGCCGTGGACCGGGGAACGCTGCGGTTCCTGGCCACCGATGTGCCCGCGCTCGGCTGGCGCACCTGGCGGCTGGTGGAGGGGGACGCGCAGGCGCCGTGGACGGCGGCCCCGGGCGTGACCATCGGGAACGGACGGTACCGGGTGACCGCCGATCCGGCGCGCGGCGGCGGCCTCACCTCGGTGCGGGACCTGCGGCACGAACGGGAGTTGATCCAGCACGGCCGGATCGGCAACGAGCTGCGGGTGTACGAGGAGTACCCGCAGCACCCCGACTTCGGCGAGGGCCCCTGGCACCTGGTGCCCAGCGGGCCGGTGCTGGGCTCCGGGGACGGCGAGGCGTCGGTCCGCCGGGAGACCGGGCCGCTCGGCGAGCGCCTGGTGGTCGAGGGCGTGGTCGACGGCGTCCGCTACGAGCAGACCGTCACGCTCTGGCACGGCCTGGACCGGGTGGACTGCCGCACCCGGGTGGTGGACTACTCCGGCGCCGACCGGCTGCTGCGGCTGCGCTTCCCGGTGGACGTCCCCGGCGGCCTGCCGGTCAGCGAGGTCGCGGGCGCGGTCGTCGGGCGCGGCTTCGCGATGCCGGACGTGGACTCGGCGGAGGCGCCATGGACCCTGGACAACCCGGCCAACACCTGGTTCGGACTCGGCGCCACCGCGCGCGTCGACCTCACCGACCCGGTGGGCTCGGTTGTCGGCTCGCGTGCCCTCGGAGTGGCGGAGGTCGTCGTCCCCACACTGGACGACGCCGCCGACGCCCGTCCACTGGTGGTCGCGCTCGCCCGGGTCGGGGTCACCGCCACCACCTCGGGGGCGGACTGGGCGCGGTACGGTTGGCTGGCCGTGGACTCCAACCTGCCGGACTTCCGGATCGTGGTCGGCGGGCCGGAAGTCAACGAAGCGGCACGGGAGTTGATCTCGACGGCGGGGGAGGAGTACGCGGCCGTCCTGAAGGCGCACGGCGCGGTGTGGGTGCCTGCCCTGACGCCGCTCGCCGAGGTCTGGCGTCCGGACGCCGATCTGCGCGACCTGCGGGCGCTGCCGGCGCTCGTCGTAGCGGACGTGGCGGCGCTGGTCGAGGACCTGGGCGACGCCCGGATCGAAGCCGTCTGCCCGTCGGCCGTCACGGAGCAGCTCGCCGACCACACCGTGGCGTTGCTCAGCTTCGGCTTGCCCGGATTCGCCGTCGACACGACCGGCGCACTGCACCTGTCCCTGATGCGCTCCTGCACCGGCTGGCCGTCCGGCGTCTGGATCGACCCGCCGCGGCGCACCCTGCCCGACGGCGCCTCCTTCCAACTCCAGCACTGGACACACGAGTTCAGCTACGCGCTGGTGGGCGGGGAGGGCGACTGGCGGGACCAGACGCTGCCCGCCCAGGGCCAGGAGTTCAACCACCCGCTGTACGCCCGGATCGCACCGGCGCAGGAGGGGCCGCTGCCGGCCACCCTGTCCTGGCTGCGGGTCGAACCGCAGCGCGAGGTGCTGCTCGGCGCGCTCAAGCCGGCCGGGAACCCCATCGCGCAGGGCTCGGCGGCGCCGGTCGGTCCCGAACTGGCGGTCCGGCTGATGGAGTCGACCGGCCTGGGGCGGACGGCACAGCTCGGCGGCGCGCTCGGCCTGGGCGACGTCCGGGCCGCCGACCTGCTGGAACGGCCGCTTCCCTCCGGTGGCTGCGCTCTCGACCTCGCCGGTTCGAAGATCGCCACCCTGCTCGCGACCCCGGCCGTCACCGCTCCGGCAGCCGGAACGGACCTCGGCCCGACGGCGGAACCCGCCCAGCCCGTCCACGCCCGCTACTGGCTCCACAACCGGGGCCCGGCACCGCTCGGCTACCTCCCGGTGTCCGTCGGTGCCTCGCCCGGACTGCTGCGGACGGCGGGGGAGCCGGTGACGCTCTCGGTCGCCCTCTCCTCGCAGCTGCGGGACGCGGCGGCCGAGGGCACGGCCGTCGTGCTGCCGCCCGAGGGCTGGACGACCAGCCTCGGCAGTCGCCCGTACCGGCTGGAGGCGGACGGGCACCTGCGCTTCCCGGTCACCCTCACCCCGCCCGCCGGGTCCGAGCCGGGGCTGTACTTCGCAGCCGTCCGGATCGAGCACGACGGCCAGAAGGTCGAGGACGTGGTGACGATCGCCGTCGGCGACCTGCCCGACCTGCTGCCCGTCCCCGGCGACGCCCCCGAGGACTGGACGGCCGCCCAGGGCACCAAGGCCACCACCGGACGGGACACCGGCCTGGACGTCGAGGTCTCGCACGAGACCCTGCGAGTCGCTCCCGGCGGACGCACCACCCTCGCGCTCACCCTCACCAACCGCACCCAGGGCGAGATCCGCGGCGAGCTGCAACTGGTCTCGCCGTGGGGCACCTGGGAGGCGATCGCGGAGCCCGTTCGCGGCTTCGCCGTCCCGGCCGGCTCCACCGCGGTGGCCGATTTCGCCATCACCGTCCCCGAAACCACTGATCCGGGTTCGTACTGGGCCCTGGCGAAGGTGATGTGGTTCGGCCGCTGCCAGTACGCCCCGACCGTCGCCCTGGCGGTCGAGGCATGACCCTCGGCCTGCTCGACGGGCGCCCCCTCCCGCGCGCCGCCCTCGACCACCGCCTGACCGCCCTGCGGAACGGCCCGCGCGCCACCGCCCTGCCACAGCCGGGCAGTTCGGAGGACCGACAGCTGACCAGGTGGGTCGCCCAGGTACTGCTGACCGAGGCCCTCTGCGAGGCGGTGACCGCCGAGCGCAACCTTTCCGTCGGGCCGTCGACCCCCGCCCACCTCGACCAACAGGCCGCCGTCGAACTCGGCTCCATCACGGCGGCCGCCTACGAGGGCAGCGCAGCCGTCCGCGCCGTCCACGACGATGTGACGGCCACCATCGAGCCCTCACCCGAGGACATCGCCCACTACCGCACCATGACCACCCGCCCGCCGTCCGTCCGCTGGCACCTCGCCCTCCCCGACGGCGAGTTGGAGGCCGATCCCGCCACCCTCCCGACCGCCCTCGCCGACGCCCTCCGTACCGCCCCACCCGGCGCGTGGGTCACCGCCGGCCCGTGGAAGGCCGCTCTCCTCGCCACCACCACGACCCCGGAGCCCCCCGACCCCACCCCAGCCCTACAGGCCGCCGCACGCCGCGCCGCCTTCGTACGCTGGCTCGACCACGAACGTGCCGGACGCCTCACCTTGGTCGAGGGATTGGAGCACCCAGGCGACCCCGCCCAGCCCGACAACCACCACCGCCACTGAGTATCCCGACAGTTCGTCTGCCGCGCGGGCGTTGTGCTGTTCGGCCGCCGGTACTCGAACGGCGGTACTGCCTGAACCCCCGGTCGGGACCGCCGTGCGTCAGATCGGTAGGTCCCAGCCGGGCCCGTCCTCGGTCCGGAGCCATACCCGCTGACCGGTGGCCGAGACCGTGATGCCGAATCCCTCCTGGTGCGGTTCGGCGGCGGCCTGCCAGCGGTGCACCGCCTGCTCGACCCGATCCCACAGACGGACGGGACCGCGCTGCACGACGGTCCATCCACCGTTGGGGTCGGGGGCCGTCCGGGCCTGCGAACCGGTGGACACGTCCCAGAGGATCTGGTTCGCGCCCCGCCCCATGCGTTCGGCCGAGGGCGCTGCGAGCTGTGCGACCCAACCGCCGGTCCAGTCGTCGAGCTTCGCGGGGTCGATCCGGCTCGGGCGCTCTTCCCCGGGGAGCAGGGCCGGCGTCGGGCGGGGCGGCCGGTCGTGGGGCCGGGCGATCATGAAGCTGGTGTAGCCGGGCAGGAACCGGCCCGTGGCCTGTCCGGGGCCGGTCACATCGAGCAGCGCGAGGGCGTTGGCGTAGCTCCACCCGGACAGGGTGACCAGGATTCGTCCGCCTGACTTGACCTGGTGCAGCCACGGGAGCGGGATGTACCGGACCGAGCAGGTGGCGATGAGCCGGTCATACTGCCCACCGTCCGGGTCGCCGCGCAGCCCGTCACCGATGATCAGGCGGGGCGCGAAACCGGCTGCCTTGAGTGCCGCCGCGGCGGCCCCGCCCACCGCTGGGTCGTACTCGATGCTGGTGAGATCGGCGTCCCCGAGACGGTGCGCGCCGAGGGCGGTCGAGTAGCCGGTTCCCGTGCCGATTTCCAGCACCCGGTGTCCGGCCTCGGCGCCGAGCTGCTGCCACATGCGCAACACCAGCGATGGCAGGGTGGACGACGACGACGGGGAACCGTGCACGGTCCCCTCGGTCACGTCGTCCGGCCTGGTGCGGCCGTCGAGTTGAGTGATCAGCGTTTCGTCGGAGTAAACCCCCTCCAGCCATCCGGGCTCGCCCTCCCGGACGGGGCGGTAGCCGGTGGGGACGCTGCCTGCCACCGGCAGGAAGTAGGAGCCCGTGAACAGCTCGCGGGGCACCGCCCTGACGGCGCTGCTCCACTCGGGTTCCGTGAGGGTTCCGTCCTCGGTGAGTCTGTCCGCCAGGGAAGCGCGAAGCCGAGCTGCTGTGCTCACGTGTCGGGGCCTTTCTCCAGCTGGTCAGCGATGGCGTGGGCGACTGCCGCGGTGG
Source organism: Kitasatospora sp. NPDC057542 (assembly GCF_042801945.1). NCBI lineage: Bacteria > Bacillati > Actinomycetota > Actinomycetes > Kitasatosporales > Streptomycetaceae > Kitasatospora > Kitasatospora sp. NPDC057542. The sequence goes on along the minus strand of NZ_JBHVFE010000005.1, from coordinate 32,081 downwards.
TCTCCGCCGGCTGCCACGCCCACTGGCCGTTCGGGTTGCACTCAAGGAGGTACCAGTCTCCGGCGGTGGTTACCGCGAAGTCGAACGCGCCGTAGGTCAAACGCAGTTCGGCGAGGTAGGCGACGATCGCACGCGCCATCGACCTCGGTACCTCGATCGGTGTGCACGTCATGAGGTTCTGGCGGTGGCGCCAGTCGAGATCGGGGCTGTCGATCCGGACCCCGAACACTCGGCCGCCCACGGCGGTCACCCGCACGTCGAACACCTTGTCGACCCTGGTTTGGAACATGTGCGGGCAGACGGACACGGAGTCGGTGATCTCGGCCGCGTGCACCTCTCGGACCCACACACCGTGCGGCTGGTCGTTCACGCGGTAGGGCGTGTTCCACAGCGGCTTGTAGACCACCCCGCAGGGCTGATGAGTGGCGAACTTCCGTGCCTCGCCCGGGTCGTTGGTGATCACCGTGTCGGGCACCAGGAACCCGCAGCGTCGTGCGACCGAGAGCTGCGCGGGCTTGAACTCGGCGGCCCGGTTGTTCCACGGGTGGTTGACGTAGTACGCGTCGGGCAGAGACGCCAGGATGCCGCCCGTTCCCCACAGCGCTTGCACTGCGGCGAACCGGCGGTCCTGGCCGCTCAACCCGGATGGCCCCTCGTAGGGCGAGGGCCTGCGCACCCAGACGGAGCGAATCCGGGTGGTGTCGAGTTTCCGGCTTGCCGTGCGAAGGGTGCCCCGCTGTTCGCTCGTGCGGTACGTGGCGGTCAGCGAGGCATCCGCGTGCAGGTCGGCGCCGGGGTCGAGGCGGACTGCGGGAATCCGGCGTTGGGCGAGGATCCGCAACACCACGTCCGCTGTCACGTCATAAGAGTTGGTCAGCACCAGTACCGACCTGCTGTCACCCATCAGCCGGAACTCTGGTCCTGGTCGTACGACTCGGTGCTGTCCGCGTCGGTCGCACCTCCTGGACCGGACCCGTCACCGGGGGTGGTGGTAGTGGGCGTCAGGCCGCTCGTGCTGGTGCCGTGGCTGCCCAGCTCGACCGTCCGGCCGTGCTCGTCCACGATGACCGCGATCTGCGTTTCGGGGTCGATCACGGGCGTGTACGTCGGGACCGTGGTGGTGGCCGCGTACGGCTCCATTCGTTGCGTGCCCCACGGTGCGAGCGTCTGCGTCATCTGTTCTGTGCCTCCGTTTCCGTCTTTGTGAAGGAAGTTCTTCGGTGTATTGCGAGTACATCGCAACTCACCCTCACTGAACAGGCATTGTCCGTAGTCCCGGAGTTGTCCCGCTCATGCTGGCGGTAGGATCGCGGTCACTGTCGATGATGGGATTGGCCCGTGGACGACCCGATCCGGCACCCCCTTGCCTATGCGCGTGGACTGCGCGGCTGGTCTCAGGGAGACCTCGCCGCCCACCTCGACAGAGCCGCTCGCGGCCATGGGCTGCGCTCCGGTGCCGACAAAACCGCCGTGAGCCGGTGGGAGAACTGGCGCAAGACCCCGAACGTCGAATCCCAGCTCCTCATCGCCGAAGTCTTCGGCGTCACGGCTTCGGAGACGGAGGCGTACGGCTGGCCGTACTGGCTGCCCGGGCGCGACGAGCCGCTGTCGTTGGGTTCCGCCCACACCGTCCAAGCACTCCACGACGCACAGAGAGCTCTCATGGACCGCCGCACCTTCATGACGTACAGTGCCGTTTCTCTGGCGGGACTCGCCGCTCAGTGGGCCACGATCGAGCCCGAGCGTCTCACCTCCGCGCTGGACGGCAGACGGGTGGACGACGAACTCGTGGACTGGCTGGAAGTGACCGGCAAGCAGTTGACGGCTTTGCCGACCGAACAACGTCAGCACACAGTCCGGTTGATGGAGGCCCAGCTGGCCACGGTGACCGACCTGATCGCCGCCGGCCGCCACAGCGAGACCACCGGCCGGCGCCTTCACCTGCTGGCCGCCTCCCTGGCCACCACCTGCGGCTGGTACCGCTTCGACCACGGCCGGCACTGGGCGGCCGGCAAGCTCTGGGGAGCCGCCCTGCAGTCCGCCCATGCCGCGGGTGACCGCGACCACGGCGCCGGAGTGCTTTCAGACTTCGCCTATCAGTCGAACTGGCTCGGCGAACCGAAGGTCTCCGTTGATCAGCTTGGATACGCCTTGTCCGGAACGCGGCACCCGACCGCCAGGTCGCTGTTGCTGCTGCGCCGGGCCAGGGCGCACGCCGCCCTGGGCGAGCGCACTGCCTGCTTCCGCGACCTGTCGGAGGCCGAGACCGCGCTCGGGGCGGAGTCCGTCGACCCCGCCCCGGACTGGTGTGCGTGGATGAGCCCAGCAGACCTTGCCGTCGACTCCGGTCAGTGCCTGCTCGACCTCGGCCGCACCGAGGAAGCGCACGTCCGGATCGCCGATGGCATGGCGATGCTGCCCCGTTCCCGCGACAAGACACGCGGGATCTTCCTGACGTACCAGGCCGGCGGCTACCTGCAATCCAACGACATCGAACAGGCGCTGGCCGTCACCCGGGAGTCGCTGGACCTGGCCACACGCATCGGAGCCCCACGGTGTGTCGCCCTTGTGCGCGACCTTGCGCCCGCCTTCAAGCCCTACCGCCAGGTCGACGGCGTCCAGGAGTTCTTGGAACGACTCAAAGTCTGTTGACGGAGCGGGCTTGCCCGGTTGGGCGCTGGAAGAGGGCGACGATGGCATGAGCCGGCTGCCGGTGCTCGCAGCTCGCGGGGAAGACCCGTGTTCCACGCCATGCGGATGTGCGGCGCAGACGGTGTCCACGCCGCGGAAGAACGGGCCCAGGTCCTATGGCCGGCCGGGCTGACGGGTGGCCCCGACGACATCGTGCTGTCTCTGCACGCCCTGGTGGCACAGAGCAGGCGGTCCACGACCTGCGCGCCGCACTCTGCCACGTCAGCAGCGCATCGGACGCCGTCTGACGCGACCGCGCGGGGCAGCCGCGGCGCGTCCGTCGCCGGAGCGGCCGTGTGCGGACAAACGGTGGCGGACGTACGAAGCTGGTGGGAGCGGCGGGTGCGGGCACCGCGCCGCCTCGATTCCGTACAGAAGGGTTCTCCACCATGGCTGCCACCTCGTCTCCCTCCCCCGACGGCCTGCAGCGCGCCGTGCGGATCGCCGCCCCGGGTGCGGCGCCCGAGCTGTCCGAGGTCCCGGTCCGCGAGCCCGGGCCCGAGGCGGTGCGGATCGCCGTCGAGGCGTGCGGCGTCTGCCACTCCGACCTGCTGATCGCCTCCGGTGCCCTGCCCGGCACGACCTTCCCGGTCACCCCCGGTCACGAGATCGCCGGCCGCATCGACGCCCTCGGCGAGGGGGTGGAGGGTTGGAAGGTCGGCGACCGGGTCGCCGTCGGCTGGTACGGCGGCAGCTGTGGACGCTGCGACGCCTGCCGCTCGGGCGACGGCATCCACTGCCCCCAGCTGCAGGTCCCCGGTGCGGCCTACCCCGGCGGTTACGCCGACAGTGTCGTCGTTCCGGCCATGGCCCTGGCCGCGATCCCCGGCGAGCTGACGGCCGCCGAGGCCGCGCCGCTGGCCTGCGCCGGGATCACCGTCTTCAACGCCCTGCGCCGCTCCGACGCCCGGCCCGGTGACACCGTCGCCGTCCTGGGCCTGGGAGGGCTGGGCCACCTGGGCGTCCAGTTCGCCCGCGCGATGGGTTTGCGCACCGTCGCCATCGCCCGCGGTGCGGAGAAGGAGCCCCTGGCGCACGAGCTCGGCGCCGAGCACTACATCGACAGCACCGCCGGTGACGTCGCCCAGGCGCTGCGGTCGCTCGGCGGCGCGAAGGTCGTCCTGGCCACCGTCACCAACGCCGACGCCATGTCCGCCACCGTCGACGGACTCGGCCGGCGGGGCGAGCTGGTCATCGTCGGCGTCTCACCCGATCGGCTCGCGATCAGCCCGCTGCAGCTGATCAGCGGCGACCGCAAGGTCTACGGCCACTCCTCGGGCACCGCCGTCGACATCGAGGACACCCTGCGCTTCGCGGCCCGCACCGGGGTGCGGGCGTGGATCGAGCAGGTGCCGCTGGAGGAGACCGCCGCCGCGGTGGCCAGGATGGCCGGCGGCCGGGCCCGCTTCCGCATGGTCGTCACCACCGGCCGCTGACCACCCGGCCGACGCCGGGGTCCCGGACCCTCCGGTAGGTTGGCGCCGCGAGCGACTACACCGGGTTCGAGTACGACGAGGACGAGGGCTTCACCGAGGTGCAGCGCGAGTTCACGGACGCTCTCGCGGCTCGCGCGCGGTCCTGGCCGGTGGATCCCCTGAGCTGCGTGGTCCTGGTCGCACCGCACACCCCGTACGGTCAGCTGCCGGCGTACCTGGACATCGACGACCCGGTGCGCGGACGGGGCGTCCTGACCATCGGGTGTCACTTCGACGGCACCGGCGTCCGTGGCGACAGGCTCCACAACCAGTGCTTCACCCTTCCCGACGAGCCCACCGAGTTCGCGTTCGGCACGTCCGGCAGCCCTGCCGAAGCGGCCCACCGCACGGCCGACTGGTGCGAGGCCGTCCTCGCACGGCCCCTGGTCCGCGCTCGTCCGTCGACGCGGAGAGGCATCCGGCTGACGCCGAGTGGGCAGCGACAGATCACCGCACCACCCGGACGAACCCGGTGCCGCACGCGGCCGCGGTGAGGAAGGCCGTGACGGCGGCCTTGGCCGCGCGCGGGTCGGAGCGGTCGTACGGGTTGTGGGAGAGCACGAGTCGGCGCCGGCCGTCGGCGGTGCCGGCGACCATCGTCGAGTAGCCGGGGAGGTCTCCGCTGTGGCCCCGGAAGACCCCGCACGGGGTGTCGAACCGGGCCAGCCCCAGCCCGTATCCGCGTCCCGGTCCGGCGTCCGCCGTCCTGGTCATCTCGGCGATCTCGGTGGGCCGCAGCAGGCGGCCGTCCAGCAGGGCGGCGGTGAACCGGTTGAGGTCGGCGGCGCTGGAGATGCCCTGCCCGGCGGCGCCCATGACGGACGGGTTGAGTTCGGTGACGTCCACCGGACCGGTCGAGAGCTTCACGTACCCCTGGGCGTGGGGGCCGGGCAGTAGCGGCGACTGCCCGGGCATGGTGGTGTCGTGCAGTCCCAGCGGCCGGATGACCCGCCGGTCGACCTCCCGCTGCCAGGAGTGGCCGGTGATCCTCTCGACGAGCAGGCCGGCGAGCAGGTAGTTGGTGTTGGAGTAGTGCCAGCCCTGCCCCGGCGGGAAGTACGGGGCGTTGCCGTTGGCGAGTGCGAGCAGTTCGGTCGGCTGGTAGGTGTGCCAGCGCGGTCCGGCCAGCCAGCTGCGGTACTGGGCCTCGTCCTGCGGGTCCAGGCCCGGAGCGTCGGTGTAGTTGTACAACCCGCTGGTGTGGTTGAGCAGTTGGCGGACGGTGATGGCCGCGCCGTTCGGCACCGCGCCGGGCAGGTGGCGTTCGATCGGGTCGTCCAGGCCGATCCGCCGTTCAGCGGAGAGCTGGAGCACGACGGTGGCGACGAAGGTCTTGGTGACGCTGCCGATCCTGAACCGGGCGTGCGCGGGTACCGGCGCGCCGGTGGCCAGGTCGGCGACGCCCGCCTGCCCGCGCCAGACGGTCCGCCCGTCCTGGCGGACCTCGCCGACGGCCGCCGAGGAACCGGCGTCGACGATGCCCTGCAGCGTGGTGCGCAGCGCGGTGGCCTCGGCGGTGTCCGGGGGCAGTTCCCGGTCCTCGCCCGTCGACTGGACGGGGCCCGTCGGCCGGGCGGTGGATGCGGCGAAGCTCGGGGCGGCGCCGGCGCCGAGCATGGCGGCGGCGGCCAGGAACGCGGCCGCCGAGCGGATGCCGAATCCCGGAGTGCGCGGATGTGTCGTCACGTCGGACATGGGCTGCTTCCCTCCAGGGGCAGGCGCGCATCGCCGCCCTGGAATCGAGCCTGCCGGTGGGGTCCCTGCCGGGGCATCCGTCGGAGGTGTCGCGCGCTGTCCTACCTGGGACCGGTCGAGCCGGCCGGGCCCCATCCGGCAGGCTTACACGGGTGGGCGCCATGATCCTTCCACGGAACGGAAGTTAGAGTGAGACGGTGACCGCTCTCCCTGAGAATCCGCCGATCAGCGACGCCGAACGCGACAAGGCCGTGCAGCGCCTGCAAGAGGCGTTCGCCGAAGGGCACATCTCCCACGAGGAGATGGACGACCGCCTCCACCGGGTGCTCACCGCCAGGACGCACGCCGACCTCGCACCGTCCCTGGCCTCGCTCCCCGAGCCGAACCCGGAAACCACCCCCACCATCGCCGCCGCCAGCGGGCGCCTCGTGCGCCGCGGTCCCTGGCGGGTTCCCCGCACCTTCAAGGTGGTGTCGGCGTTCGGCCGGGTGCACCTGGACCTGTCGAAGGCGCTCATCGAACACCCGGTGATCGACATCGATTTGGGACTCGGTACCGGCAGCGCCAGGATCACCGTCCCCCGTGACGCCGTCGTCGACATCGACGGCCTCCAGGGAGGCTGGAAGGACGTGCGCTACACCCCTCCCCGCCGTCCCTCGGTGGGCAACCCGACGATCCGGATCACCGGAACCACCGGCTTCGGCCGGCTGAAGATCCGCCACGCGAGGAACTGAGGCGCATCACCGGCAGTGGCGGTGGCCGATCCGGCCCCCTGCCTGTCAAGTGCTCTCCAGGCGGCACCAGTTGTTCGTAGCGCCGGCGACCGGCCGGCGGATCACGACGCCCCGGAGCCGAACCGGCCCGCGATCGGAACCCGGGCCGTACGGACCGCCCCCTGCTCCGCCGACAGCACCCGCCGCAGGGCGGCGAGCACCTGCCCGTCGCCGGTGGGCGGCTGCGGTGAGTGCCAGGCGATGTGGCCGTCCGGGCGGACGAGGAGGGCTCCGGTGGCCGCCGGGAGGCCGGTGGCCTCGGACCAGCCGGGAGCCGACAGGGTGTGCACGGTGACGGGCAGTCCTGCCGCCGTCGCCGTGTCCGCCTGCCGCTGCCAGCAGGCGTGCTCCCCGGCCGTGAACAGGGTGAAGCCGGGCTCGACCAGGTCCAGGGTGGACGCGGCCCCGGGCGGGCCGGCGAGCCGCAGGTGGGGGAGTCGGGTGCCGGGCGCGCCGTCGGGGTGTTCGTGCTCGGGGTCCAGCGGCGGCCGTTCGGGGCCGCCCGGGTCGGCGAGGACCGCCGTCGAGCGGTAGGCGGCGGTGAGCAGCAGCTCGTCGTCGATCCGGTAGCCGGTGCGGGCGCGGGAGTTGGCGAGCGAGACGTCGATGACCTGCCGGGCCACCGGGCGGCGCTCGGTCTCGTAGGTGTCCAGCAGTGCTTCGCCGGCCGTCCCGGCGGTGACTGCCGCGAGCTTCCAGGCCAGGTTGTCCGCGTCGCCGATTCCGGCGTTCATGCCGTGCCCGCCGGTCGGTGGCACCACGTGGGCGGCGTCGCCCGCGAGCAGCACCCGGGCGCGGCGGTAGGTGTCGGCGAGGCGGGCGTCCATTCGCCAGGTCATGGTGTCCCGGACGGTGACCGCCAGCCCGGGCAGCCCGGCGGCCTCCCGGACGAGTCGGCCGAGCGCCTGGTGGTCGGCCGGCAGGGCTGCGGTGTCCGCGTCTTCGGGGTCGTACGGGTGCTGGTAGATCCACTGCCGGTCGTTGTCGACGGCCAGGAAGCCGCCGCGGCCCGGCTCGGTGAGGAAGTACGAGGCGCTGGCGCGGTCGGCCACCACCTCGCCGAGCGGTGCCTCGAAGCGGATGCTGAGGAAGTGGCCGAGGCCGGTCGGCCCCGCCATCGCGATCCCGGCCGTCTCGCGGACTGTGCTCGACGCGCCGTCGCAGCCGACCAGCCAGTCGGCGCGCACGGTGTGGCGTTCGCCGGTGTGCCGGTCCTCCAGCAGGGCCCGGACGTGTCCGTCCTGCTGGGTGAAGGAGAGCAGCCGGGTGGCGAACCGGACGCCGTCCGGGGCGAGTTGGCGGGCGCGTCGGAGCAGGACGGCCTCCAGGGCGTCCTGCGAGCAGATCAGCCCGGGCGAGGGGGTGCGCTCGGCGCCCTCCGCCTGGCCGGCCGCCACACCGGTGCGGACGAAGTCCGGGTCGACCAGGTCGCGGCCCCGGTAGAAGAACACCTGAGAGGCCGGGAGACCGGCCCGCCGGACCTCCGTCTCCAGGCCGCACCGCCGGAAGACCTCCATCGAACGCGCCGACACCCCACGGGCCTTGGGGTGGTGCGAGGTGGCCGGGTGCGCCTCGACGAGCAGGTGCGGCACGCCGTGGCCGGACAGCAGGACGGACAGGGTCAGGCCGACCGGGCCTCCGCCGACGACGAGCACGGACGTGGTCTCCGGGAATCGCATGCCACCACTCCTCAGTAACGCCTTCCGGGATATTTTGAAGTTACCATGGTGTGGACGACACCTCTCCGACGTTTCGAGGCGACCCCATGGCCCAGCCCCAGCCCCAGGACAGCGACGGCGACGGCGGCGGCGGCAACCCCCGCGGGCTCCACTTCCTCACCGAACTCGCGAACACCGTCCGCGAGGACCCCGACGCGGGCGCCGCCGAACTCCAGGCCCTCCTCGACCGCCACGGAGGCCCGCCCTTCCGGCTCACCGACGCCGACGCCCGCGAACTGCGCACCGCCACCGCCGAGGTGATCGCCGTCCTCGAAACCGACGACCCGGACCGGGCCGCCGAGCTGATCAACGCCCTGCTCGACCGCCACCCGGCCCGCCCCCGACTGGTCCGCCTCCCCGGCCGGCCCTGGTCCCTGCACACCCACGCGCCCGCCGACGCCGGCCTCACCCACTGGCTGCTCTCCACCGCCGCTCTCGCCCTCGGCCTGTGGCTCAGCGAACGCGGCGGCTGCGCCTGGGGCCGCTGCGCCGCCCCGGGCTGTGAACGCTTCTTCATCGACACCGGCCGCCGCACCCCGCAGCGCTACTGCACCCCGCGCTGCGCCACCCGCGTGCGCGTCGCCGCCCACCGGGCGCAGAAGGGGGAACGGATCTGAGACCCGCGGAGGGGGCAGGGGCGCCGCCGGGTACCGGTCGCCGTCCCCGGCGCCGCCATGGCCGAACCCCAGCGCTGAGTTCGTACACCGATCCGGGCCGTCGACCCCACCCCCATGGTGCGGGACGTAGCCTTTGGGTCGCCCGTGCCGCCCCGGCACCCCAGGGGCGGTAGGCCGTCGCCCGCGCCCGCCTCCTCCGTTGACGACGGTCGTTCGAATACGTCACGCTCGATGGACGGCCGAGGGCGGGCGGTCGAACGTGCCGCGCGTGTCGTGTGTCGCGCGCCGCCCGATGCCCCGGCCCGGATGTCCACCGTGCACCCCGTGTGGAGGTACCGCCATGTCCAAGCGCCGTCTCGCCGTCCCCGGAGCCGCCGTCGCCGCTCTGACCCTCGCCGCCCTGCTCCTTCCGGTCACCGGCGCCCACGCCGCGCCGCCCGCCGACTCGTGCACCCAGAACTGGAGCATCAGCTCCGGCGAGGGCTACGCGAACGGCAAGACGTGCAACAACCACGCCAAGCTCGTCGGCACGGTGCACGACACCAAGGCGGACGGGCGCTGTCCCTACGTGCGCGGCAAGCTCTCCAACGGCGGCCACGTCGACAGCGACTGGGCCGGCGGCAAGGGCAAGTCCCGCGCCATCACCCTCTACGCCCCCTCGGGCGCCCACTTCACCAGCGTCTCCATGCGCTACATCGGCTGCTGACGCCGACGGCGGGCGGGTAGCCGCCGTCCGCTGCCCCAAGCCGATTCGGCCTCCACCCACGGAGGTGGAGGCCGAATCAGCGGGTCGTGCCGATGCGCCGCCTGGGCCCGGCTGGTACCACGGACCGTCAGGACCGTCAGAGCCGCTCAGGCACCGGGTTGCCGACGGCCTCGATGGCACGGCGGACCGGGACCTTCAGCAGCACGGCGAAGCCGATGACGAAGAAGACCAGCAGCGAGATGATCGCCGAGCGGTAGCTGCCGGTGATCTGGTAGGCGAGGCCGAAGACGAGCGGGCCCATCCAGCTGGTGCCGCGGTCGCTGACCTTGTAGAAGCTGAAGTACTCGGCCTCCTTGCCGGGCGGGATGAGGTGGGAGAACAGGGAGCGGGAGAGTGCCTGGCTGCCGCCGAGCACCAGGCCGATCATGCAGGCCAGGACGTAGAACCAGGCGGGCTGGTGGGCGGGCATGAAGTAGCCGAGGGCCAGGGTGACGACCCAGCCGACCAGGGAGCCGAGGATGGTCCGCTTGGCGCCGTACCGGTGGGCTATCCGGCCGAGCAGCAGGGCGCCGCCGATCGCCACGACCTGGACCAGGAGTACGGCGGTGACCAGCGAGGTCTGGTCCATGCCGAGTTCCTCGCTGCCGTAGAGCGAGGCCTGGGAGACGACGGTCTGGATGCCGTCGTTGTAGCAGAGGAAGGCGGCGAGGTAGAGCAGGGTGAGCGGGTGCTCGCGCATGCCGCGCAGGGTGCGGGCGAGTTCGCGCAGGCTGCCGGCGGCGGGCTCGCCGTCCCTGGTCCGGTCCGCGGCGCGGCTGGGGGCGATGCCGGCCCGGGAGGGCAGCCGCAGCATGGGGACGATGGTGAACAGCGCCCACCACAGCCCGGCCGAGGCCAGGCAGATCCGCACGGCGGTGCCGGAGTCCAGGCCGAACGCGTCGTGGCCCTGGAACAGCGCCAGGTTGGCGATCAGCAGCAGTCCGCCGCCCGCGTAGCCGTAGGCCCAGCCCTTCGAGGAGACCTTGTCGCGCTCGTCGGGGGAGGCCAGGCCGGGCAGGTAGGCGTAGGAGAGCGCGACCGAGACCGCGTACGAGATGTTGGCGACCACCAGCAGCGCGCCGCCGAGCAGGTAGCGGTCGCCGTCGAGGAAGAACATCCCCATGGTGGCGAGCGAGCCGACGTACGCGAAGCCGCACATCAGCTCCTTGTGCCGGCCGGTGCGGTCGGCGACGGTGCCGGTCAGCAGCATCACCGCGACCGAGAGCAGCACGGAGAAGGAGACCGTGTACGGGAAGAACGATCCTGCGCGGATCGACAGGCCGAGCGGGTGCACGTCACCGGCCGCGTCGGCGGCGTCCTTGGCGACGCTGGTCAGGTACGGGCCGAGGAACACCGTCAGCACGGTGGCCGAGAAGGCGGCGTTGGCCCAGTCGTTGATGTACCAGCCGAACTGCATCCGGCGCAGCGACCGTCCGTCGTCGGTGGCGGCCGTGGGGTCGGTCGGTGGGTCGTCCGGCAGGTGTGTCGCCGAGTTCGTGCTGCTCATGGGGTTCCCATCACCGTGCTGGAGCCGTTACTGCCGTCCGTCCAGCAGCCGCGCTCGCCGAGGACGTCCCGCAGGACGTCGATGCGATCGGCCATGATGCCATCCACACCCAGGTCGAGGAGAGCCCTGATCCGTGTGGGATCGTCCACAGTCCAGACGTGCACCTGGAGACCGAGCCGGTGGGCGGTGCGGACGAAGGCCCGGTCGACGACCCGGACGCCCCGGTGCCGCTCCGGCACCTGCGCGCAGAGCCCGGCGAACGGCGTTCCCGGGCGCCGGGACAGCGGCCCCGGAGCGGACGTCGGCAGGAACGATTCGGCCAGCGAGCGCAGCCGCAGCCGGGCCACCTCGCGCGGGCCGAGCGAGGTGGCCAGCCGCGGGCCGGCGGCGGCGCGGACGGCGGCGAGCCGGGTGTCGGAGAAGCCGCCGACGCAGACCCGGTCCCAGGCGTCGGTCCGGCGGATCGCCTCGACCAGCGGCCCGACGGCCGGCGCGGCCTTGACGTCGATGTTGAAGCGGGCCCCGGGGAACGCGCCGAGCAGGTCCTCCAGCAGCGGCACGGGCTCCGTCCCGCCGATCCGGGCCCGCCTGACGGCCTCCCAGGGCAGCTCCGCCACCGCCCCGGTGCGATCGGTGACCCGGTCGAGGCGCGAGTCGTGGAAGGCCACCAGCACGCCGTCGGCGGTCGCGTGCACGTCCGTCTCCAGGTAGCGGTAGCCGAGCGCGACGGCGGCCTCGAAGGCGGCGAGCGAGTTCTCGGGGCGCCCGAGGGCACCGCCCCGGTGCGCGAAGGCGAGCGGCCCGGGATGGTCGAGGAAGGGGTGCATGTGGTGCTCCGAGCTGCGGGGAGAGGGAGGCCCGACGGGCCCGCGAGGCCGGGGTCCGCGGGCGTACCAGCGCGTTACAGTATTACGCACCCTGTCAAGCAGTAACGTCTTGCGAGGGGGTGGGCCCTATGCGCGCGGGTCGACCTGGACGACGGCGTGCCGCCCGTCGGTGCGCCACGGCGTCCCGGTTCCGTCGAGCCGGGCGACGGTGGCGGCGTCGAGGCCGACGATCACGTCCGACTTCAGCGTCCGCAGCGCCGCGACGGCCGAGGGGAAGTGCCCCACCGCCTCGGCGAACGGCGTGGTCGGGGGCCAGAGCCGGTCACCGACCAGGCGGCGGTAGTTGAGGTCCCCCTTGACGATCGTCAGCGCCGCACCGGCGAACTCGGCCCGCAGATCGGCGGGCAGGTCGTGGAACGGCAGCGGGGCGCAGAAGAACGGATGCGTCCGGACCACGAGTTCACCCCCGCCCAGCGCCCGCCACAGCCGCCCGCCGACCGCCCCGGCGGCCGGGGAGGATGCGGTGCGAAGGCGCCCGAGCGCGGCGAGGACGTCGGCCATCGTCGCGTCCGACACGAAGTACGGCTGCGGCTTCACGTACAGCACGACCCGTGCCGCCAGACCGTGGGCCAGCAGATGGTCGATCAGCACCAGGTCCGGCAGCAGCTCCCGGCCCGCGTTGTCCGCGACGACGCAGACCGGTCCGCCCGTGCTCCCGGCCCGCTCCAGCGCGGCTCGCAGCAGCGCACCGTCGTCGGCGGCCAGGTCGGAGGCCGTCGCCCCCTGCGCCCCCGCGGTGATCCGGAAGCTGAGGTCAGCCCGGTTGCCCCACAGCGCGGAGGACACCAGCGCCTTTGCCCGGCGGTCCTCCGGCAGCCCGTCGAGCCCGTCCAGCGCGGCCAGCTCCTCGTCCACCGCCGGCCCGCCCAGCTCGGCGGCCTTGAACGGTGCGAACGGATCGACGCCCTGCCAGACACCGGGCCGGAAGTACCCGGTGGCCTCCAGCAGCCGCCGGTAGAAGTAGCTCTCCGCCCACAGGAACGGCGCCTCGGCCCACGGCCTGCCCCACAGGCCCTCGCCCCAGGCCAGCCACCGCGTCCCGTCCGGAGCGTCCGCCCCCAGCGGCTCCAGCACCCCGGTGGTGCTCTCCACCAGCAGCCGCTCGACCGCCGCCCGCTCGCGCGGCCCGTACGGCAGCGCGTCGAGCACCTGCCGGACGAGCTTCGGGTGGCGCTCGTGGAACACCCCGTGGGCGAAGGACCCGCGGACGCCGCTGCGGATCACCGGCGCCGCGTTCGACGGGCCCGGCGCGCGAGACGGGTTCGGGCTCGACGGGTTCGGCTGCCACGCGCTCGGCTTCGACACGATGGGGGCTCGTCTCTCTCGTCCTCGGCGGTCGGCGGACCCTGCCGCCGACCGTCTGCCGGAGCCGCCGGCACGGCCGAGTCTAGATCGCGCCGCTCCTCAGCCGCCCGCTCCACCACGGACGTCCCGGCGCAGGCCGAGGATCTCCGCGACGGCGTCCAGCCAGCGGGCGAGCAGCTGGTCGCCGTCGACGGTGGTGACGGTGGTGGCCGCCGAGCCCAGCCAGTCGCGGGCGAGCCGGGCCGGCTCCGTTCCGGGCAGCGGTTCGGCGAGGTCCGCGGCGTAGCGGGCACCGCCGCTGCGCACCACCTCGGCCAGGAAGGCGAGCGACCGGGGGAGTACCCCGAGGCGGTCGGCGGCCAGCGCCGCCGCGACGGCGCCCTCACCGAACAGTGCGGCCCGGTGCGGGCCGGCGAAGGCCAGGCCGTAGCGGAGCATGGCGGACACGTCGAGCTGCCGCAGCTCGTCGTCGGTCCTGGGGCGGAAGCGGTCCTCGGGGCTCATCGGACCGTCACCGTGTAGGTGTTGCGCACGACCGGTTTCCTGTTCTCGTCGCTGGGGGTGGGGAGGTTGCAGTAGCCGCGGAAGCAGTTGAGGAGGGTGACGGCGGTGGTCCCGCGGCCCTTGGCCTCGAAGGTGTAGAAGCGGGTGCCGCCGACACCGTCCGAGGTCTTCGACTCCTCCGGGAGCTCCAGTTTCTCGTCGACCGCGGCCGCGACCGCGGCGTCCGGTTTCGGGTCCACGACGCTCCAGCGGTCGCCGGCCGAGGTGTTGTCCCGGACGGCGATCGTGAACCGCTCGCCGACGGCGAGGCTGACCGAGCGCTCCTCCGCGCCGAGCACCCGGCCGCGGTCGGGCCCGTCCTGCCCACAGGCCGTCAGGCCGGCCGCCAGGACGGCCGCCAGCGCCACCGCCCGGACCGGCCTCCTCGTGGACATCCGTACCACCCCGGTCACTTCGGCAGGTGGACGGCGTAGGCGGTGGGCAGCCGGTTGTCGGAGGCCCCGTCCATGTGGCCGTTGACGAAGTCGTCCTCGCTGACCCAGGTGGTGGTGCCCCACGGGTTGTAGATCTGCAGCATGTTGCCCTCCTGGCCGACGATCATCATGGCGTGGCCCGACCGCTTGCCGTCCTTGTCGTAGCCTTCCACCCCGACCGGCACCGGCTTGCCGTCGGCGACCGCCTTCTCGATGTCCGGCAGGAGCTCGCGCCGGGCGTCGGAGTCCGGCATCTTCTTGTAGTCGAAGTCGGCGCCGGTGTGCGGGCTGACCTCCTTCTCCAGCACCTTCTCCTTGCCGTCCGCTCCCATGCCGTCCCAGTCCTTGCCGCCGTCGCCCTCCTGGTGCACCCGGTGCTGCTCGGCCAGCAGCCGCTGCTGGAACGCCGCCGGGTCGTCCTCCTGGCCGGACGGGCCGCCGGTCAGGTCCAGCGCGTAGAGCGGGTCGACCATCGCCCGGGCGGTGACGGTGGAGGAGGCGACGCAGGTGCCCTCGGTGTCCGCCTGCTGCCAGCGGGCGCCGTCGAAGGTCACCGGGTCGGTGTTCCTGTTGGAGCCGTCGTCGTTGACCCCGCCGCTGGAGGTGTCCTCGTCCTCGGTGTGGACGGGCGTCAGGTGCGTCCGGAGCCACTCCGGGTCCTTGCCGTGGATCTTGCCCTGGAAGGCGCGGATCTCGTCCAGATTGTGACCGGCCGCCAGCGCCTTCATCAGATAGGCCCGCTCCTGCGGGGACTTGGAGTCGGCGAGCAGCTTCTCGAAGTCCGCCCGGTCCTTGTCGTTCATCTTGTCCAGGTACTCGCCGGACCGCTTCATGTCGTTGGCGGTCAACAGCTCGTTCAGTTCGGTCGGACCGTCCGGACCGGAGGTCTCGG
This sequence comes from Kitasatospora sp. NPDC057542, assembly GCF_042801945.1. Lineage (NCBI taxonomy): Bacteria > Bacillati > Actinomycetota > Actinomycetes > Kitasatosporales > Streptomycetaceae > Kitasatospora > Kitasatospora sp. NPDC057542. Next base: position 16,799 of record NZ_JBHVFE010000005.1, on the reverse strand, counting down.
CCAGCACGAGCTTGTCGGCGGCGGTGACCCCGTTGGTCTTCATCCTGCCCGCCCGGGCCTCGGAGGCCAGCTTGTTCAGGTCACGGGCCGCCGCCCGGGCCGCCTCGTCGGCGTGCTTGGCGGCGTTCAGCATCGCGTCGACCTGGGGCACGGCTGCCTGCTGTGCCTTCTTGCGCGCCGCCTCCTCGTCGTCGCCCTCGAACCAGTCGTCGAACCAGCCGTCCTCGCTGCCCAGCGAGTTCAGCACCTGCTGGAGCGCGGACCTCGCGGCGCCGTCCTGGCCCTGGGCGGTGCGCAGCGCGTCCGCGAGGTGGAGCAGGGCTATCCCGCCGTTGTGGAGCGATGTGGTCTGCTGGTCGACGGCGCGGGCGGCGGCGGCCACCACCTCGGCGGCCTTGGCACCCGTCGAACCGGTCCAGACGTCCGGCAGCCCGGAGGTGGCGACCGCCAGGACGTCCTGGTGGAGCTGGTTGGAGTCGGCGGCCGCGTTCTTGTAGCGGTTGCCGGTGGCCTCGATGGTGCCCGGGTCCCCGACCGGTGCGTGGACCGCGAGCGCGCCCCTGATCGCGGAGATCAGCTCGTTCTTGCTGTCCGCCTCGCGGACGTCCTTCAGCCGGTCGCTCAGCGCCTTGCAGCGCTGCGTGGTGGATTCGCCTGCCATGGCGGCTCGTTCGCCCCCTGTTCCCGTTGCCCGTGGTGTCGTTCCTGCTGCTGCTCGCCGGCCGCTCGTCAGCTGCTCGGCTGCTCATCCGTAAGGCTGCTCGCCTGCCGGGACTTCGTCTGCCCCGCTCCTGCCTGCCGGGACTTCCGTCTGCCCCGCTCCCGCCCGCCGGGCCTCAGCCGAAGGGCCGGTACCCGCCGCTGCCCGAGGCCGCCGCGAGGTCCTTCACCACGGCGCCGTCAGCCGACTGGTAGCCGGCGGAGGAACCCCGCACCTTGCCCGCCAGCTCGCTCAGCGCGCTCTTGATCGTCGCGGTCTCCGCCTGCCAGGCGGTGCTGAAGTTCCGGTACGCCGGATCGACGTCCTCGCCCCCGAACACGTCCGGGGTGTAGCACACCGGATCGCTGATCGCTGTCCCGATCGTCCCCTCGTCCCCGGACGCCTTGTCCAGCGCCTTCGCCTGTCCCTCGGCCCCGCCGGCCTGGATCGCGTACCCCGACCCCTGCGCCATGGTTCACCCCTCGTGCGTCCCCCGAGCCGTCCGCGCGACGGCGTCCGAGCACCATACGGGCGCTCCGGTGCCTGGGCAATTCCTATCGCGCCTGGTCGGAGGGCTGTTGCAGACTCATGACACACCGTCCACCGCACGGTGACGGCAGGACGCCGACGCGCCGCGAAGCGGTCAGCCGGGTGTGGTGGAGGGGGCCCTGCGGGGGGCGTGACGGTGGTCAGCCGGTGGATCCGGGCCGTCAGGAGACCGGTGCGCAGGGTGGGCGAGTGCGCGGTTTCGTCGGACGTCGTGAAGACTCCCGGCTACTGGATGCTCCGGCGGTGCGGGTGGCGAGGGTCGGCGGGGCAGGCGAAGACGTTGAGTTCGCCCCAGCGGCCGACGGTGACCTCGGTCGGCGTGGAGGCGTCGTGGAGGTCCGCCGACGCCTGGTCCTCCAACGGCCGCCAACTGCCGCTGCCGCCGTCCCACTCCGAACTGTCGATGGTCAGCAGCAGGTGCATCGGGGTCGCGCAGCTGTGGCAGTCCATCGGGGCCGGGTCGGTGCTGTGCCAGGAGGCGAAGCCGCCGACGCGCCAGCCGGGAGGGATGGACAGGTCGTACTGGTAGAGCGGCGGGCCGGCGTCCTCCCCGTCCTCCCCGTCCCCCTCGGCCTCCTCCTCCCGGGCCTCCTCCCAGGCGCCGATGCGGGCGCACAGGTCCTCCGGGAGGAGGCCGGCGAACGGGTAGGTGGTCACCTGCTCGGGGTGCAGCACGCAGGGCTCGGGCACGTACCCGTCGAAGCCGACGACCTCCGGCCGTGGGGGCGACGCCAGGACCTCGGTGACCTCCCACGAGCGGCGCCAGCGGAGGTCGAGCAGCATGCCCGTGCGGCCCGGGCCGTGGGCGTCGAAGGGGCACCAGAACACCTGGAGCAGGTCGCAGTCGTCCGGCCCGGCCGGCAGGTCGGGGATGTCCCGCCGGTAGAACTGCGCGAGGCCGATCAGCGGCAACGGGTCGTCCGCGGACGCGCCTTCGACGCGGTGGCGGCGGCCGAGCTCGTCGAGCAGCTGCCGTTCCCCGTCCGTCGGACCGGGGTCCTGCTCGCGGTTCCAGGCCGCCGCCAGGACCTCCCGGGAGCGGTGGATGTCCGCAGGGCGCCGGCCGCGGGCATGCGGGTGGGGGTCGGTGCAGACCGGCCAGGGCTCGTCCGAGGGCCACAGCAGCGGGCCGCCGACGGAGCTGGCCGAGGCGTCCGGCCGTCCCGGGCGCGGGTGGAGCCGGGTGGTGGTGCCCCGATGCCGGGCCAGCTCGGGGAAGAGCGCCTCGATGTCGAGCGGGCGTGGGGGTGTGGTTCTCGGCATGGCACCGACCTTAGGGAGTGACTGACGGGCGCCGTGCGCCGGGGTTCCCATTCGGAGAGCGGGACGCCACCGTCCGGTCAGCGCGGCGCCGGTGTCCTGCCGGCGGTGACAGTGCCGTGCCTGCGTCCTGTCCGTGTCCTGCAAGTGGCCTGCCCCACGCTGGTGTTGAAAGAGCGAAACTCGTGGGAGGTCACCATGTCGAACAGCATCCGACCGCACTCCGGCACCCGCACCACCTCCGTCCTGGTCTCCGGCGCCGGGATAGCCGGCACCGCCCTCGCCTACTGGCTGAACCGCTACGGCTTCCGCGTCACGGTCGTGGAGCGGGCCCCCTCGCTGCGTGCCGGCGGGCAGGCCGTGGACATCCGCGGCACTGCCCTGACGGTGGTCGAGCGGATGGGTCTGCTGGAGGAGGTCCGAGCCCGCCGGACCGGTCTGCGCGGGATGTCGGTGGTCGACGCGGACGGCCACGAGCTGCGCCGCACCACCGAGTGGACGGCCAGCGGCGGGCCGGTCGGCGGCCCGGACGTGGAGATCCTGCGCGACGAGCTCGCCGAGCTGATCGCCGGAGCGGAGAAGAACGGCACACCCGCCGGGCCCGGCGTCGAGTACCGCTTCGACGACGCGATCGACACCCTGGTGCAGCACCCGCAGGGCGTGGAGGTCAGGTTCCGCAGCGCCACCGAGCGGTCCTTCGACCTGGTCGTCGGCGCCGACGGCCTGCACTCGAACACCCGCCGCCTGGTCTTCGGCCCCGAAACGGACTACCTGAACCCGATCGGCACCTACCTCGCCGTCTGGAGCGCGCCCAACCACCTCGGCCTCGACCGTTGGGAGGTCGCCCACCAGGCCGGCGACGACCCCGACTGGTTCTGCATGGCGATGACCGTCCGCGACAACAGTGAACTGCGCGTCTTCGTCGGCTTCCACACCGACGAGCCGCTCGACCGCATGCTCCCGCGCGACCCCGCCCGGCAGCGCCGGTTGGTGGCCGAGCGCTCCGCCCGTGCGCGCTGGGAGCTGCCGCGCTTCCTCCAGGCGATGTGGGAGACCGACGCCTTCCACTACGACGTCATCGCCCAGATCCGGATGGATCGCTGGTCCGAGGACCGCGTCGTCCTGCTCGGCGATGCCGGCTACTGCTGTTCCCCGGCCACCGGTCAGGGCACCAGCGTGGCCCTGACCGCCGCCTACGTCCTGGCGGGTGAACTGCACGCGGCCGACGGCGACCACCACACGGCCTACCCCGCCTACGAGCGGCGGCTGCGCGACCACGTGGCCGCCAACCAGGCGATCCTCAAGCTGACCGGGGACCGGAAGGCCCGGTCCGAGAGCGTCGCGAACCTCGGACAGACCGACCCGAAGCTGGAGGCGGCCTTCCAGGCGGCGCTCGCCTTCGACCTGCCGGACTACTGACCGGGAAGGCGCCCGGTGCCGGCCCGTGCCCGGGCGACCGGGTACGGGCCGTCCCGTGCCGCTCTACCGGGCGGCGGCCGGGGAGAGCTCCGCGGCGAGCCGGCGCAGCTCGGGGCCGTACTCGGGGTTGGCGAGCGCGGCGGCGAACTGGGCGCGCAGGTAGGCGGCGGGGTTGCCGGTGTCGTACCAGGTGCCGTCGATGACCTGCCCGTAGACCGCGCGCCGGGCCGCGTAGGCGTTGATGGCGTCGGTCAGGTAGACCTCGTCCTCGGGCTTCTCGTGCCACCGGAGGGTCAGTTCGCGCAGCTCGTCGACGATGCCGGGGGTGATGACGTAGCCGCCGATCGCCGCGTACGCGGAGGGCGCGTCGGCCGGCTTCGGCTTCTCGACCAGGCCGGTGATCCGCAGCGAGCCTCCGCCGAGGTCCTCCTTCACCACCGGCACGCCGTAGCGGTAGGAGTCCTCGGGCGCCATCGGCATCAGCGCGAGCACCGGCGCGTTGGTCTGCTCGTACGCCCGGATCAGCTGCTGCGCGCGGGGGACCTCCGCCACGAAGACGTCGTCCGGCCAGAGCACCAGGCAGGGCTCGTCGCCGAAGTGGCGGGCGGCGTTGAGCACCGGGGTGCCGTTGCCGTACGGGCCGTGCTGGTAGAGGTAGCTGATGTGGCCCTTGCGGGACAGTTCGCCGACCTCCTCGACCGCGTCCGCGAACGCCGCCTTGCCGTCCCGGCGCAGTTGCTCGACCAGGACGGGGTTGGGACGGAAGTGCTCCTGGATCAGGCCCTTGTCGCCGTTCACGACGATGGTGATGTCGGTGATGCCGCTCTCGATCAGCTCACGCACGGTGTGTTCGATCACCGGCTTGTCGCCGACCGGCAGCATCTCCTTCGGCGTGGCCTTGGTCAGCGGCAGGAGGCGGGAGCCGAGCCCGGCGGCGGGGATGACGGCTCGGCGGATCGTCCTGGGGGCCATGTGACCCTCTCTCGTTTCGTCGGTGGTGCAGCGCCGTGGTGACGCGGCGTCACGGTCGACGCTATCAGGGACCGGCGTCCCGTTAAGTGGACGGTCGGCGTACGGAAACCGGCCTCCCGGCAGCCGTCCGGTTGCACCCGTCGGCTACGGGCGGGCCATCTCGAACTCCGGTACGGCGCGCGGTTTCTCGGCGTCGCGCTCCCGGGTTCCGGCGGTCGGTCGCCTGCCTTCGCTCGCCCGGCCGTCGGGTGGCGCGACGGAGCGGGGCGGGAAATCCGTGGGAGATTCTCCGTCGGAGGACGTCAAGACCGCGGCGCCCGCACCGACACCCGGCCGAAGGCGGCCCCGCCGGGGCCGCACACCCGAGGAGGACGAGATGAAGTTCCTGATCAGCCTGCACATCAACCCGGCCGTGCTGGACGCCCTGACCGACGAGGAGAAGGCGGCGATCGGCGCCGGACACGGCCGGTTCATCGAGGATCTGAAGGAGTCCGGCGAGCTGATCCTCACCCAGGCGCTGGTCGACCCGTCGCAGGCCGCCGTGGTGACCGTGCGCAACGGCCAGCCGGTGGTGACCGACGGACCGTTCCTGGAGGCCAAGGAGTTCCTGGGCGGCTTCTACCTGATCGACTGCGAGGACAGGCAGCGCGCGATCGAACTGGCCGCCCGCATCCCGGACACCGCGATCGAGGGCCTGGGCGTCGAAGTGCGACAGGTGATGTTCTCCGACGGACACTTGGAGGCATGACAGCACCGGACTTCGAGGACCTGCTGCGTGGGCTCACGCCGCAGGTCCTCGGCACGTTGGTACGACGGTACGGCCGCTTCGAGGGGTGCGAGGACGCGGTGCAGGAGGCCGTCCTCGCCGCCGCCGTGCAGTGGCCCTCCGAGGGGGTGCCGGACAACCCGCGCGGCTGGCTGGTGACGGTCGCCTCGCGGCGACTGATCGACCAGGTGCGCGGTGACAGCGCGCGACGCGAGCGGGAGCGGGCGACGGCGGCCGCCCAAGTGGTGCCGGAGGAGGTGCCGGACACCGACGACACGCTGCTCCTGCTGTTCCTGTGCTGCCACCCGGCGCTGACCGCCGCCTCGCAGACGGCCCTGACGCTGCGCGCGGTCGGCGGGCTGACCACGGCCGAGATCGCCCGCGCGTTCCTGGTGCCGGAGGCGACGATGGCGGCCCGGATCAGCCGGGCCAAGCAGCGGATCAGGGCCGCCGGCGGTTCGTTCGAGCTGCCCGGTGGGTCCCTGTCGGAGGGCGGGATACCGGCGGACGAGCGCGAGGAACGGCTGCGGGTCGTCCTGCACGTGCTCTACCTGATATTCAACGAGGGCTACACCGCCTCCTCGGGCGGGGAGCTGCACCGCCTCGATCTCGCCCGCGAGGCGATCCGGCTCACCCGGATGGTGCGGGCACAGCTGCCGGAGGACGGCGAGGTGGCCGGGCTGCTCGCGTTGATGCTGCTGACCCATGCCCGCCGCGCGGCCAGGACGACGGCCTCCGGTGACCTGGTCCCGCTGGCCGCGCAGGACCGCACGGTGTGGGACCGCGCGCTGATCGAGGAGGGAACGGCGCTGGTCAAGGAGGCGCTGGCCGGTCCGGAGCTCGGCCCGTACCGGCTCCAGGCCGCGATCGCCGCCACCCACGCCGACGCGGCCTCCGCCGGGGACACCGACTGGCGGCAGGTGTACGCGCTGTACCTGATCCTGGAGCGGATCGCGCCCAACCCGATGGTCACCCTCAACCGGGCCGTCGCCCTCGCCGAGACCGAGGGCCCGGAGACCGGCCTGGCCCTCCTCGCCACCCTGGACGCCGACACCCGGATGGCCGGCCACCACCGGCTGCTGTCCGTCCGGGCGCACCTGCTGGAGCGGGCCGGCGACACGGCCGGGGCGTACGAGTACTACCGGCGCGCCGCCCGGGCCACCGCGAGCCTCGCGGAGCGCCGGTACCTGGAGGCACGGGCGGGCCGGGTGCGTCCGGCCCGGTGAGGCTGCTCCCCGCCTCCGACCTCTCGGAGCCCGGTCCTGTCCGTCGCGGCCCGGTCCCGGTCCTCGGTGTCCGATCGTGCTCAGAGTCCGACTGCGTCGGCCGTCTGCTCGGTGGTCCAGGCGAAGAAGTCGTCCGCCGGGTCGATCGACCCGACCAGGTGGCCGTGCAGTTCAAAGCCGATCAGGCCGATCAACTGCACCCAGGCTCCGATGCTCCGGGCGAGGACGTGCGGCGGCAGGCCGAGGGCGAAGTCCGCGGTGAGCCGGGTGAGCTGCTCGGGCAGGGCGCCCTGCGGCGGCGGGCCGGGCGGGGTGGGCCGGAGCTCGGCGTCGCGGACCACGCCGAGGAGGGCGAGCGGCAGCCGGGCGGCGGGCTCGACGGTGCTCCGGGGTGCCGCGTAGCCCGGTACGGGGGTGCCGAAGACCAGCGAGAACTCGTGCGGGTTGGCCCGGGCCCAGTCACGGGTGGCGGTCCACAGGGCCCGCCAGCGGTCCCGTGACGTACCCGCTCCGGTGGCGGCGAGAACGCGGTCCGCGGCGTCGCCGAGTTCGTTGTAGGCGTCGATGATCAGCGCGGTCAGCAGCTCGTCGCGGCTGGCGAAGTAGCGGTACAGCGCGGAGGAGGCCATGCCCAGCTCGCGGGCGACGGCGCGCAGCGACAGCTGCTGGGCGCCCGCGGAGGCGAGTTGGCGGCGGGCCTCCTGCTTGATCTCGCGGGTGAGTTCCTCGCGGGCCCGTTCGCGGGCGGTCCGGATCGCTGGCATGGGGACAGCCTGCCACAGGTCGGAGCGCTGCACACGAGTGAGAGCACTGCTCTTGTCTCATCGGCCCGCCGGTGCCATGCTGGAGGCGCCGAAGAGAGAGCAGTGCTCTCGAAAAGAAGCAGTAATCACGGAATCGAGGAGCCCCGATGTCCCGCGCCGAGCACCTGCCCAGCCCGACCACCCGTCTGCTGATGCCGACCACCCGCCTCGGCATCGCCACCGGAAAGCTGCTCAACGGCATGGTCGCCGCCCTCACCAAGGCCGGCGTCAGCCTCTGGGGCTCCCGGGTGCTGGCCGTCCGCGGCCGCAAGAGCGGCGAGTGGCGCACCACCCCCGTCAACCTGCTGACCCACGAGGGCGAGCGCTACCTGGTCGCACCGCGCGGCCACACCCAGTGGGTCCGCAACCTCCGGGCGGCCGGCACCGGCGAACTCCGGGTCGGCCGCCGCACCGAGGTCTTCCGCGCCACCGAACTCCCGGACGCCGACAAGTCCGAGGTGCTCCGCGCCTACCTGCGCCGCTGGAAGTGGGAGGTCGGCTACTTCTTCGAGGGGATCGGCCCGGACGCCCCGGCCGAGGACCTGCTCCGGGTCGCCCCCGGCTACCCCGTCTTCCGCATCACGGGCAGCTGAGCATCCGTACCGGACGGGGGAATCGTGCCGCAGCGCCGGGCCCTTCTTGCTCCCGACTCGTTGCCCATGGCGGCAGACCACCCGCGGACGACCACCGGAGGTTCCCCATGGCCGACGAGCCCGAGGCGACGGACGGGCCCCGGATCCCCCCGTACCGCAGCTACACCTGGGAGGGTGAGGGCGACGCCGTTCACGTCGTCCTCTACCCGGGCGAGGAGGAGGCCGACGAGGAGCGCAAGGCCGCGTTCCGCGCCATGGGCGCCCGGCAGTCGGCCGACCTGATCGCCGACCGGGAGGCGGAGCACACCCCGCCCTTCCCCGGCCTGCGGAACCTCCGCCTGACCCACGGCGAAGGTACCGGCTGAGCCGCACGCACGAACGGGCGGCTGTCGCGAAGCCCCCGAAAGCGGCCTGACGGCACCCGCCGCCAGGAGTCGGTGACGCCGGATCAGGAGGCCGAACGATAGAGCCGACCATGCCCGAGCGCGGCCAGGCCTTTGGTCCGGACAGTCGGCCGTTCCCGGTGTGCACCGCCGAACTTGCCACTGGCTGGACGTACTTGTCCTGGCCGCCGCCCCCGCGCACGCGCCCCGGCGCGCACGCGGGCGGTCCGCGCCGGATTCTCGCCCTCCGCATTGCGTGGCCCCTGCCGCAGGGTGTAAATACCCGTTACTTTGTAACTGACCATCAGGAAGTCGGGAGGGGACGTTGACACTGGATCTGCGCCGTCAAGGGTCCGTCGAGGAGGACATGGTCTTCTTCGCGATGCCGTACGACGAGAAGCCGCTGCCGGACGGCCGGTTGGAGAACTTCGACGACCTGTACCAGGGCTACTTCGCGGAGTGGGCTGAGAAGTGGGACATGCGCGCCGAGCGCGCCGACAAGGTTCCGGGCACCACCGAGAGCGCGTTGGACGTCGCCTGGTCTGGGATCGACCGGGCGGGGATCGTGGTCGTCGACCTGTCCGTTCCGTCGACCTCCGTGGCCATGGAACTGGCCTGGGCGCTGTGTCTGCGGAAACGGGTGGTGGTGATCGCACACAAGGGGGCCGAGGTGCCCACCAATGTTCGAGGCCAGTTCCGCGTCGTGTGGTACGTGTGGAACACCAGGGGCCTGATGGACCTGAAGGACAGCCTGCAAACGGAGGTTGAGGCCCTGCGTCGACAGCGGCGCGTGCCGGAGATGGACCTGCGGCCCTACACGCCGGAGGACCGTCAGCGGGCCAGGGCCAGGGTCGAGGAGGTCTGCGAGGACCACATCCGCGTCCGCGACGTTCGCAATCCGCGCCGGATCGCGGAGATGCACAAACGGGACGTCAGCTATCAGATGGACATCCCTGACCACATGTCGACGAGGTTCTTCGTCGGCAGGGAGGTCGACGGCTTCTTCGTGTACCGGGACAATACCCTCGTCTTCACGCAGCAGGAGGGTGAGGACCCCTGGGACGAGTGGGAGCGCACGTACCAGCGCAGCGCCAGGTTCACCGCGCGGGTGTACGAGCTGAACAACAAGGGCGTCTGGGTGGAGCTGCCCGGCGGCGGCCGCTCCCGGCTGCGGGAGCACGAGGCGACGGGGCTGAAGCAGAACGACGAGGTTCCCGTCGTCATCCGGCGGGTCGACCGGATGCGGCAGCGTATCGAGATCGCGGCCGCGCACCCGCAGCCGGCTGTCATCTCCGCCCCTGTTGTCCCGCCCCAGGCCCCGTCCATGGACGAGTACCCCCGGGTCGGGGACCGGCAGGGGGCCACCGTGGTTCGTCCCTTCGAGTCGTACCTGCTCGTGAGGCTGGACGGCTACCCGGACTTGCCCACGCTGGCCCTGCTGCACGCGCGGAGGATGTCGCCCTTGCTGCGCGGGGAACTGGAGGCCGGCCGGCTGACGGAGGGACGGCGGGTCCTGGTCGTCGTCGACGACGTCAGGCCGTCCCGCAGCAAGCCGGGATTGTTCGACATCCGGGTGAGCGAAGTCGAGGGCGAACTCGCGTCGGAAGGCGGGACGGTGGCGGAGGTGCCCGCGTGGTGATGCCCGGCCAGGTGTCGCCTATCACCCCGACCGCGCTCGACGCGAGGCTGTGGAACAGCCGGGTCGGCGTGCAGGACTACGGTTCGGCGGGCGAGAAGTACCAGGCGGCCGTCCTGGAGCAGTACAAGCTGTATGTGGAGATGGCGGACCGGATCAGCGCCCGCCGGAGCCTGACCAACACCTTCTTCCTGACCGTCAATGCGGCCCTGCTGGCGGCGGTCGGCGCGGTCCGGGGCAGCGTCCTGCACGGGCTGCCGACCTGGGGGCTGGTGGTGGCTGGCCTGGTGGCGATGGGGCAGTGCGTGGCCTGGATCCTCCTCATCGCCTCCTACCGGCAGCTCAACCGGGCCAAGTACCGGGTCATCGGCGCACTGGAAGAGCGACTGCCGGCCCGCGCGTACGATGCCGAGTGGGTGGAACTCGGGGATGGGAAGACGATCAGGCAGTACCTTCCGCTCACGCTGGTGGAGCTGTGGATCCCGGTGCTGTTCCTGCTGTTCTACGTCACCGCCGGGGTCGTGGCGGTGACCCTGGCCTGACGGCGGGGCCACGCGGGGCCGGGCCACGACATGTCCGGCCCCGAGGTCGGTACCATACGACGCATTCGAACGTGCGATCGTCGAGGCCTGGGAAGAGCGGGAAGATGAACACGCTGACGCGGCGCGACCGGCTCCGCCTCCAGATGTCGGAGGACGTGCGGGCCGTCGCACGGGACATCATCGCGACGCACGGGGTGGACGCCCTGAGCCTCGCCGAGATCGCGCGGCGGGTGCAGGTCACCCCGGCGGCGCTCTACCGGCACTTCGAGAACCTGGCGGACATTGTCCGGCACACGGCCCGCGACATCGTCGCCCACCTCGCGTTCGAACTCCAGGCGGCGGTCGACGCGGAGCCCGAGACCGACTTTGCGGCCCGGCTGATCGCCCCCACCCGGTCCTTCCGCCGCTGGGCGCTCGCCCACCGCGAGGAGTTCAACCTGCTGTTCGGCACACCGACGGCCGCTGCGGCGGATGCCCAGACGGACATGACCAGCGACTGGGTCCGCCGGCTCTCCGAAGTCTGGGGCCCGGTGTTCGTGCAGCTCTGGAACGCCCGCCCCTATCCGGTGCTGGCCGACGATGAACTCGAGCCGCTGTTGCGGCAACAGATGGCGGCGTACCGCGCGGCGACCGGGGTGGAGATGCCGCTCGGTGCGGTGGTCGTGATGCTCTCCTGCTGGCGTTCGATCTACGGCCAGGTGGCGCTGGAGGTCTTCGCTCACTTCGCACCCCTGATCGTCGACCAGGAGCCGATGTTCGAGATGCTGATGCGGGATCTGATGGACCGGATGGGCCTGGGGGCGGACTACCGGCCGCCGACCACGGCGAAGGCGTAGGTCGGCGGCCGTCCTCGGTCCGGGTTGGTGGCCGTCGGCCGCCGGCTCAGCCCTTGCCGCCCGCTTTCAGCACCTGGGCCGCGGCCACGCCCGCCGCGCTGAAGCCGTGCCCGCCGCCCTCGACCTCGGCGGCGACAGCGAGGTCGCCGCGGTAGGCGATGAACCAGCTGTTGTTGGCCTGGCCACCCGCCTCGACGGTGCCGGTCTTGGCGCCGATCTGGCCGGACAGGCCGGCCATCGGGGTACGGGCGGTGCCCTGGGTGGCGGTCTTGGCCATCATGGCGCGCAGGTCCCGGGCGACGTCGGCGGGGAGCTTGTCGGGTGCCGTCACGCGCTTGGCGTCCTCGCGCAGCACGGGCTGACGGAACGTCCCGTTCTGCACGGTGGCGGCGACCGAGGCCATCAGCAGCGAGTTGACCTGGATCTGCCCCTGGCCGATGTACTGGGCCGCGGCCTCGTCCTTGTTCCCGGGGGCCGGGATGGTGCCGTCCCGGCTGGGGATGCCGATGTGCCACTCCAGACCGAGGCCGAACTGCTCCCGGGCCACCCGGCCGAGGGCGCCGGGCTGGAGCTTCTCCAGGCCCTTGTCGATGAAGCCGGTGTTGCAGGAGTGGGTGAAGTCGTCGGTGAGGGTGTAGGACGGGAAGTCGCCGCGCTCGTCGTTGTGCCAGGCGCGCGGGGAGTAGGTGGTGTCCTTGCAGGGCACCACGGTGTCCGGGCTCACCCCGGCCTGCAGCAGGGCGGCCGAGGTGATCACCTTCATCGTCGAGCCGGGCGGCTGGCCGCCCGCGACCGCGCGGTTGAACCCGCCCTGCGGGGCGTTCGCGATCGCCAGGATGTGGCCGGTGCTCGGCTGGATGGCCACCAGTGAGGCCGGATTGCCGTTCGCCGACTGCTGCTTGACCGCGTCCTCGGCGACCTGCTGGAGGTCGGCGTCCAGGGTGAGCTTGACCTGCGGGGCGCTCGGCGGGGTCAGCACGAACAGCTGCTCCGGCTTGCCACCGCTGCCGTCCGAGAGCACCACGGCCCGTCCGGTGACGGCGTCGGCGCCGTCCGGCGGGGCGATCTGGGGCAGGACGGCGCGCAGCGACGGGAAGGTGTCGAGCGGCCGGCCCTTGCGGTCGGTGGGCTTGGACACCGGGTTGGGCATCGCCTTCACCCCGATGCTCCTGCCCGGGGTGAGCTGGGGATGGATCACGGACGGCTTCCAGCGCACCACGGCCCGCCCGTCCTGGGAGCGGACGAAACTCAGTACGCTGTCGTACTCCCAGGCGTCCGGGGTGCCCTCGAACTCCGCCTTCACCCGGAAGCCGAGGGCCGGCTCGCTCGGGCCGTCGGCCGGCGCGCGGCCCGTCCCGGTCAGGGCGAGCGAGCGGGCGCCCACCTGCTCGTGGAACGTGGTCAGCGCGGCGCGGGCGGACTCCGGGCGGTCCGTCAGGCCGGCCGCGGCCGTGATGTCGCCGCGGCTCCAGGCCGCCAGGAATTCCTTGGCCGCCGACTCGGCCTGTTCGGCGGTCGGCGGGTCCTGTGGCGCCTTCGCCACGGTGCCGGAGCCCTGGTGGCCGCTGGAGGGGCCGTTGTCCGTCACGGCGTTCATCACGTTGTAGGCGCCGTAGCCGCCGACCGCCAGCAGGGCGGCGAACACCCCGCCGGCCGCCACCATCACGACCCGGCGCGTGGTCGAGCCGCGCGGGGCCTCGTCGTCGTCCTCGCCGTCCTCGTCGTAGGCGTCGTACGCGCTGTCGTCGTCGGCGAGTTCGTCGTACTCCCGGTGGGCACCGTAGCCGTCGTGCCCGGGGAGCCCGTCCTGTTGGAGGAACCCGTCCTGCCCGTCGTGTCCGCGGTCCGCGTCGCGCTGGTCGTACTCGTCGTACCTGTCGTTCTTCCGTTCTCCGGACATGGCCCCGTCCCCCCTGCGATCCATCGTGTGCGGCGGGCTCGCCCCCTCAGGCATGCCGGCCCGCCGGCCCGACGATCGGACGAAAGTCCGTTCGGGCGCGGATCAGCCTATGCCGAGACGAGTGGTCGGTCGACAGTGGGACAGCCCGCAACCGGACGGCACCACACCCGGCGCCGCACCGCGAAAGGCCTCAGCCCAGCACGGCCGGCGTCGGCCCGTCCGGCCGCACGGTGATGCTGTACGCCGCCCCCGTCGGTCGCGACCGGAACGCCAACGGCCCCATCGGCAGAAGGAGGTCCAGCAGCGCCGTGGTCTCGCGCAGCGCGAACTGGGTGCCCAGGCAGGCGCGGGCGCCGAGGCCGAACGGGACGTAGGCGCCGAGCTGCCCGGGGCGGTCCGCGCCGGGGGCGAAGCGGGCGGGGTCGAAGCGTTCCGGGTCGGGCCACAGCGCCGGGTCGCGGTGGGTGAGGTACGGGCAGACCAGCACGTCCGTCCCGGCGACGATGCGGTGCCCCGCGATGACGTCGTCCTCGACGGCGTGCCGGGGGAGCAGCCAGGCGGAGGGGTAGAGCCGCAGCGTCTCGCTCACCAGCGCCTGCGGATCGGCCGTCCGGGCCCCGGGGTGGCGGTCGAGCAGCAGGAAGAGCCAGGTGAGCGTGGTGGCCGTGGTCTCGTGGCCGGCGACGAGCAGGGTGACCAGCTCGTCGCGGATCAGCCGGTCGGTGTACTCGGGGTACTGCTCGCCCGCCTCGATCAGCACCCGGAGCACGCCGGGCTCCTCGGCCGGGCCGGCCGAGCGCGCCGCGTCGATGGCCGCGTGCGCCACCGCGTCGATCCGGGCCAGGTCCCCGGCGACCGCGTCCCGGGCGTCCGCCGCGTTGGTCGGCAGTGTCGGCATCGCAGCCACCACCCGTTCCACCGAGCGGAGTTCGTGATCCGTCCGGTCGTCCATCGGCAGTCCGGTGAGCGCCCGCCAGACGGTGTCCAGGGCGAAGCCGCGCATCTCCTCGCCGACGTCGAAGGTCTCCCCGCTGCGGCGGTACCCCTCCCAGCGCTCGGCGGTGCGGCGCGCCGCCGCGGCGATCCGCCGCTCGTAGCGGCGCATCCCGGTGCCGGTGAACTGCGACTGCAGCAGCCGCCGTTGACGCTTCCAGGCGTCGCCGGTGGCGGACAGCACGCCGTCCCCGACCAGCATCCGGGCGCGGTGCGAGCGCTTGACGTACCGGTCCGGGTGGCGGCCCAGGACGTGCTGCACGGCGGCCGGGTCGGTGACCAGGACGGTCGGCGTCGGGCCGAGGCGGAAGGCGGCGACGCCGCCGACGCCGCGCTGCGTCCGGGCCAGCAGGTCGACGAGCTCGGCCTCCTCGGCCCGCCACTGCTCGACGGCCTCGGCGGCCAGCTCCGGTACCGGGCGGGTGTCCGTGCTCACGGGTCGGGTCCTTCCGGTCTGCTGACGGTTCGTCCGTTCCGGTCCGACTCTATGCCAGGGAGGCTCCCGTCCGGGTTGCCCCGAACGGATGGCGGGTCCGGCCGGGGGCGGCGCGGCGGCGCGCCGGGCCGTGGGCGCACGGCTACCGTGCGGCGGGGCCGAGCGGCCCCTGCTCGCTGAGCGGATGGGAGAACGCATGCCCGGGACCCGGCACTTCGGAGGCGGCAGGAACCGCCGAGTGGCCCGGTGGCCGGTGGCCGTCCTGCTCGTTCCGGCCCTCGCGGCCTGCGGCGGTGGCGGCGGCTCCGGGTCGGCCGGCGCCACCCAGGCCGGGCAGAACGGTCAGAACAGCGGATCGGGCCGGCCGGACGACCAGCGGACCAAGGACGAGGGCAACGAGGGCGGATTCCGGAACGCCGGCGAGCCCTCGGCGAACGTCCAGGGCAGCGACAACACCGCCTTGATCAGCCTGTCCTTCCCGTCGAGGACCAGCTTCCCGGCCACGATCAGCAAGGTCGCCGACTGCGGCAGCTCGGCGTACGCGAGCCCTCCCTGGAAGCAGGTCCAGGTGACCGACGGCACGACCGGTCAGGTCGAGTTCCAGCTCCCGCAGTGGAAGCCCGGGACCACGAGCCGGACCGTGTGCCTCACCGTGACGGCCGATGACTCCACCAAGCGGATCGAGGCCGCGGGTTCGGTGGACGTCATCAGCCCGGACAACGGCTCCACCCCCGGCAACGGCTCCACCCCCGGCAACGGACCGACGTCCTACGACGGAGGGACTCCCGGCGGCGGGTCCAGCCCGAACGGCGGCGTTTCCACCGGCGCCGGGAGCAACCCCTGAGCCCAGTCGAGGAGGAACCCCCGGGCGGGCCGACGCAGCCGCAGGCGCGCCCCTGGGGCGAGTGGATCGCCAAGCTCGCGACCTGGGCCGCCCCGACCACCCTCCTCGCCGCGCTGCTCTTCTTCTTCGGCTACGCCTACACCAGTTCGCTCTACGGCTACTTCGGCATCGACGCCGGCACGATGGGCTTCGTCACCCAGGACCTGCTGCTCCGCAGTTCCCCCGCGCTCTACGCCCCGGCCGGGGTCGCGCTGGTCGGCGCGTTGGTCGGCGCGCTGGTCTACCACCTCGCGACCAGGGTGGCCGGGGGAGGCGGGGGCGGCGCCCGGACGGTGCGGTGGGCCTGCCTGGCCGTCACCGTGGCGGCCGTCCCGCTGCTGGTGCTCGGCTTCCTGGCCGGCTTCGAGGCGTTCGACGCCGGCCCGATGGGCACCCCGCTCCTGATCGGCGGCGCGCTGCTGCTCGGGGTCCTGGCCCGGATGATGTACGTGCGCAGCACCGGCGCGCCGTACCCGCTGACCGGGGAGCGCGCCGCGCTGGGCATCAGCGTGACGATCATCGTGCTCTGCTCGTTCTGGGCGGTCGGCGGCTACGCCCAGTACAAGGGCACGGCCGACGCCGAGCAGCTGGCCCACCACCTCTACCGGCGTCCGGCGGTCGTCCTCGACACCCCGGAGCGCCTCCACCTGGGGTGGCCCGGGGTGCGCGAGACGGTGCTGCCCGACGTGGAGCAGGGGGCGCGGTTCCGCTACCGCTACGAGGGCCTGAGGCTGCTGGCCTACGCCGGCGGCCGGATGTTCCTGGTCCCGCACGACTGGACCTGGGAGGCGGGCAACGGGCTGATCGTCCCCTTCGACGACAACGTCCGGGTCGCCTTCCACCCCGGCTGAGGCCCCCGTGGTCCGGGTACACGGCTGCGCCGCGGTCCGTCCCCCTCGACC
>NZ_JBHVFE010000004.1:0-64580 GCF_042801945.1 Kitasatospora sp. NPDC057542 | reverse complement strand
TACCACACTGCATCCCAACACCGTACACCCCCTCTTCGGTGTCCGGGCGCCCCGGGGTTTTCCAGCGCGGCCCGGGGGGCGCCCCCCGCGGGGGGGGGGGGACGCGGGCCGGCCCCCCCCCCCACTCCCGTGCATGCGGCGTCAGGTCAGAGCTCCGGCAGGGGCTCGCCGGTGTGCGGCTCGCGGCGCTCGATGAGCCAGAACAGGTAGCCGCGCAGGTAGGCCTCCAGCCCGTCGTCCAGGTAGGCGGCGTACTGCCGCAGCGCCTCCGGTTCGTTCCGGCTGTCGTTGCCCAGTTCCAGTTCGCCGGCGATCCAGGCCCGCACCTCGTCGCGGCGTGACCACCAGTCGCGCACCGCCTGCGGGGTCCAGTGCCGGTCGCCGTCCCAGGCGTAGCCGCCCAGCGGCTCGCCGTGGGCGATCTCCACCAGGGCGGCCACCTCACGCGGGTCGGCGGGCTGACGGTGGACGAACTCGCAGTGCTCGTCGCCGGAGAGCACGTGCTCGGGGAGGTAGTACGGGCCGTTCAGCCCGCTGTCGGTCTCGCCGGCGTAGAACGGCCCCGGAACGTTCAGCCGACTGCGGTCCGCCCAACGGCCGTCCCCGACCGAGTCGGTGATCTCCCGGGCGGTCGGCAGCGGATCCCAGTACGCCGGCTCCTGCCATGGCCCCTCCACCGGGTGGAGGAGGAGTCGCCCGCGCATCCGGGCGGCGGCCTGCCGCAACTCCGCCTCGTGCGAGAGCCCCCGTCCCCGGTGCAGCAACCGGGCCCACCGGCCGCCCGCCCCGCCTGCCTGCGTCCTTCCCATGCGGCCCAGCCTAGGCCGTGACACCGGGCCGGCTCAGCCGAAGCCGACCTCGGTGAAGCGGCAGCCGCCGCGCTCGGCGTCGGACAGGACCGGGGCCGACGTCAGCCGCGGGGCCTCGCGGACGTACTGGCGGAAGCCGGCCGCGCGGAACCTCAGGTCGAAGGAGTGGCCCTCGATGTGCCAGTGCGGCGAGTCCTGGTGGTCGTCCTCCGGTGCCGACCGGTGCACGTCGGAGATCTCCAGCTCCGGTGTCATGCCCTTGAAGCCGAGGCCGCCCTCGACGTCCCAGACCTCGTCGAAGACGAGCGTCGCGGGGGCGACCCAGAAGGAGAAGCTCTTCGCGGGCCGGACCGGGGCGACCCAGGCGACGATGTAGTCGAGGTCGAGGAGCAGCCTCGGCAGGAAGTCGTCGGTCTGCTGCACGTACAGGCCGTGGACGGTGGCGTCGTGCCAGCCCATCTCCTCGAAGTCGGCGTCGCTCCAGACGCTTTTCGAGAGACCCGACTCCTGGTGGCTTCCGCTGTTCACCCCCGTATCCAACCAGGCCGTGCGCCGTGACCTCGGCGTGGGGCCGAGGCGGGAGGCGGCAGACGGAGTGGGAAGTCGGCCGGGCCGACTTCCCACTCCTCGGGTGTCGATCAGCCGATGGCGTCGACTACACGCCGACCGCGGTGCCGGCGTGGGCGGAAGCCGCCTGGTACTCGTCGTCGCCCTCGAACCGTGCCTCACAGCCTGTGGCCAGGGTGCTGGCGACGATGACCGGGTCGAGGATCTTGGAGCCGGAGTTCAGCTTGGCGATCCCGCTCTGGTCGGTGGTCGCGGAGCCGACCCGTTGGCCGCTCGCGGTGCTGTAGAAGGTGATCTGCCGCCCCACGACCGGCTTGCCGTCCTTGTCGGTCAGCGTCGCCTCGAAGTCGCCGCTGATCGGCGCGTTCGCTATCACGTGGCCGCCTACCGTGCGTGCCTTGAGCTGGACCGGCTTCTTCTCGGAACTCATGGCGTGACCTCCCGGATGCTCTGGGCTACTGCTTCCACCGTAGGCACGTCCGTGAGCGCATGCATCCGGACCGTATTTCCGCAGGCCGGGGTGCCTGCCGGCCTCCTCTGCAGGGGGTGTGCGAGGACCCGGCGCACGTTCGGTGGCGGTCGGCGCGGGGATCGGGGAGACTCGCGCGCATGGTCTCGGTGTTGCAGAACGTGGCGATCGACTGTGCGGATGCCTATGAGCTGGCCCGGTTCTGGAGCGGGGTGACCGGCCGCCCGCTGGATCCCGACTGCCGGCCGGGCGACCGGGAGACCCAGGTGCTGCCGGCGGAGGGCCCGGTGCTGTACTTCAACCAGGTGCCCGAGGCCAAGACGGTCAAGAACCGGGTCCACCTGTGCCTGCGGCCCGAGACCTCGCGCGACCAGGAGGTCGAGCGGCTGCTCGGCCTCGGTGCCACCTTCGTCGGCGACCACCGGAACCCCGACGGTTCGGGCTGGGCCGTCCTCGCCGATCCCGAGGGCAACGAGTTCTGCGTGCTGCGCAGTGACTCCGACCGGGCCGCCGCGCACTCCTGACGCCCGCGCAGCAGAGGCGCGCCGTCCCGGCCGGTTCCGGGAGCGACCGGAAACCGTTTGCCGCAGGCCGGGCGCCCTGCTCGAATCGGCGCTGTGGACACCTACCTGGAAACCGGGCGGATGACGCTCCGGCGCTTCACCGGAGCGGACGCCGACGCCCTGGCCGCCCTGCACGGCCACCCCGACGTCATGCGGTACATCGACGACGGCCGCCCGGTGCCCAGGGACGTCGTCGAGCGGCAGCAGCTCCCGCGCATCCTCCGCGAGTACGACGAACTCCCGGACGGCCAGGGCTGTTTCGCCGCGGTGGAGAAGTCGTCCGCAGCGTTCCTGGGCTGGTTCTCGCTGCGGCCCGCGAGCAGCGTCGGCCTGGACGGCGGTACGGAGCCGGGCTACCGGATCCTGCCGTCCGCCTGGGGCCGGGGCCACGCCACCGAAGGCGCGCGGGCGCTGGTCGGGCACGCGTTCACGCAGCTGGGGGCGGACCGGGTCGTGGCCACCACGATGACGGTCAACACCGCCTCGCGGCGGGTCATGGAGAAGGCCGGACTGTCCCTGGTCCGCACGTTCTTCGAGGAGTGGCCCGACCCGGTCGAGGGGGCCGAGCACGGTGATGTGGAGTACGCCGTCACCCGCGAGGACTGGGCCCGGCGGCGCGAGCACCGGTAGTCCGCCGGTGCTCCGGGTGCAGGTGCGACCAGGCCCCGACGCCCAGGGCCGTCCCGATCCCGAGGAAGGCGCCGACTCCGGCCGGCGCGATCCACCCGGTGATCGGTGTTCCCGCGCTGCCGCCGTCCCCGGTGAGGGCGAGCAGCGCGGTCAGGAGGCCGTAGGGGACCAGTACGGTTCCTGTGCAGGCCAGGACGAGCAGCGGCCGCCGGGGGAGGCGCCGCCCCCATGGCCGGACGAGTGCGCAGGCCAGGGCCAGTCCGGTCAGCGCGAGGACGGCGGTGAAGTCGACGCCGTGCTGTTCGAGCCACACCAGTGCGTCGGGCGCGCCGTTGCGGGTGAACTCGCCTGCCACGTCGAACCCGTCGGCAAGGCCGGCCCTGCCGCCCGCTGCCCAGTAGGTCTTGACGGCGATGTACGGGAGGGCGGCGGCGATGCCCAGTGCCACGGTCCTTCGTGCTGTCGCCGGTGTCGGTGCGTGCACCTTGTCCCCTCCTGTGTCCTCGCCCGGCGGCGGGTGCTGCCGAGTGGTTCCACAGTGCTCGGCCCGGAGAGCCGGGTCGTCCTTCCCGGGGCCCGGTTCCAGGGCGATCCGTCCCTCGCGCGGGGGAGTGGGACGTCGGACCGGCCGACTTCCCACTCCCCGTGGTTCAGGGCCTGGACGGCCGGTGACCTTCAGGCCGGCGGTCGCTCAGTTCGACGGTGTCGGATGCCTCCGTTGCAGCCACAGACCGACCAGGGCCACGGCCACGGTGAGTGCCAGCGCCAGCACGGCATCGGTTCGCGATTCCTGGAGGGCGATCATCACCGCGTACAGCGCGAGGAGCGCGATCAGCGTCACCCAGGTGAGCACCGGGAAGAGCCAGACGCCGGTGCCGGGGACGGGGCGGCGCCCTTCGGCGCGGTCGCGACGGCCGAGTACCAGGTGGGCCGCGGCGATGCCGATCCAGGTGACGTAGACGGTGTCTCCGGCGACGTCGACGAGTCGGCTGAAAGCGGTCGTGGGGTGGAAGACCTGGAGGAGCAGGCAGAGTGCCGCGATCGAGGCGGTGAACAGGATGGCCGTGTGCGGCGCCCCGCGCCGGGAGACGCGGGCGAAGACGGACGGGGCGTCGCGGTCCCGGGCCAGGGCGAACAGCATCCGGGAGCTGGCGTAGACCTGGGAGTTCATCGTGGAGAGCATCGCCGCGAACAGCACGACGTTCAGCACGGTGGACGCGTTGTGCAGACCGAGGTGGCTGAGGGTGGCGGCGAACGGGCTCTGGCCCACGGCGGCGCTGTCCCAGGGCAGGAGCAGGACGACCACGGCCAGCGAGCCGAGGTAGAAGACGGTGACCCGCCACAGGATGGTCCGGGTGCTCTTGCGGATCGCGGCGGCGGCGTCCTGGGCCTCGCCGGCGGCGATGGTCACGATCTCGGTGCCGGAGAAGGAGAACATCGCACCCGAGGTGGCGATGACGACGCCGCTGAATCCCATGGGGAGGAAGCCTCCGCGGTCCAGCAGGTTCCCGGTGCCGGGCGCGGGCGTACCCGGCAGCAGGCCGGCGACCGCGACGATGCCGACGGCGATGAACAGCGCGATCACCGCGACCTTGACCCACACGACCCAGAATTCCATCTCGCCGTAGGCGCGCACGGAGCCGAGGTTGACCGCGGTCACCACGCCGACCAGCACCAGGGCGACCAGCCAGACCGGGAGTGCCGGGAGCCAGCCGTTCACGATCCGTGCGGCCGCGATGGCGTCGATGCACAGCCCCAGGGGCCAGCCGACCCAGTAGATCCAGCCGCTGGTGAACCCCGCCCAGCGGCCGAAGGCCAGCCGGCCGTACACGGCGAAGGCGCCGGTGTCGGGGCGGGTCACGGACATCTCGGCGAGCATCCGCATGACGAGCACGACGATGGCGGCCGTGAGGGCGTAGGCGATCAGGACGCCCGGGCCCGCCTGCTGGATGCTCACTCCGGAGCCGACGAAGAGCCCGGCTCCCACCGCGCCACCGATGCTGATCATGGTCATGTGGCGGCTGAGGAGGCTCTGGGCCAGCTGCGCTCCGCCGCCCGTGGCGGTCGGGTCGCCCGCCGCGCGGTCCCCGACCACCACCGTTCGGCCGCCTCTGTCGCTGTCGTGCGGCATGCTGTTCCCCACTCTTCCCTGTGCGTCGTTCACGACCGCGGCTCCGCTCTCCGCTGGGCGTGCACCTGGGTCAGCAGCGTGCGGAACAGCGGCAGCCGCAGCTCGGGGTCGGGTACGAAGGCCTCGGGGTGCCACTGGACGCCGACGGTCCAGGCCGGGGCACCGGCGGTCCGGGCCGCCGAGGCGCGGGCCTGGGGGTCGGCGAACGCCTCGACGGCTTCCACGCATCCGTCGTCGGCGCGGGCCGACACCCGCAGTCCGTCGCCCACCCGGTCAACCGCCTGGTGGTGACCGGAGGCCACCGGCATCCGGTCGCGTCGGAACACCTCGGCCAGCGTGCTGTCGGCCGACAGCGCGACCTCGTGGACGGCCCACTCGTCACCGGGCGCCGCGTCGTGAGCGACGGAGGTCTCCGGCAGGTCGAGGTGGAGGGTCCCCCCGCGGATGATGTTGAGCAGCTGCATGCCGCGGCAGATGCCGAGCAGCGGCCGCCGGTGCTCCAGGGCGTACCGGATGACGGCCGCGTCGAGCCGGTCCTGTGCGGGGTTGACGTCGTACAGCGCCGGGTGGGCCGGATCGGCTCCGTACAGGGCCGGGTCGACGTCCCCTCCGCCGGGCACCACGAAGCCGCGGCAGTGGGCGAGTTGCGCGTCCAGCGCGTCCTCGTCGGAGTGCGGCCGCACCAGGACGGGCTCGGCGCCGGCCGCCCGGACCAGTGCGACGACGTCGTCGAAGATGCGGTTCGCCTCGCCGATGCGATGGTCGGCGCCCGGCGCGCCGGCATCGCTGAGGCGTACGGGTATCCCGATGAGGGGTGCCGGGTGCTCGGTGAGGCTCATGGTTCTCCTGCGATCACAGCTTGCGGATGAGATGCGAAATCTAGAAGATAGATTTCATGGATGACAAGGGGTGGACGCAACACATCTCGCCGGTACGTTCGGCCGGGGCCGCGGAGGCCATCGCGCGCCGGCTCGGCGAGCTGATCGGCGCGCGGATCCTCGTCGGCGGCGACCGCCTGCTCCCCGAGAAGAGCCTTGCCGAGCTGTTCGGGGTCGCCGTGATGACCATCCGCCACTCGATGGCGGTGCTGCGGGAGGACGGCCTGATCGAGACCCGGCGCGGCCACGGGGCCGGTACCTACGTCGTCCCCGACGTCCTCTCCCGGATCGGCGAGCTGACGGCCCTCCACCCGTACACCCAGGCCGACATCGAGGAGTTGACGTCCTGGCGGATCGCGGTGTCCGGGGAAGCCTCCGCCCGGGCTGCCCGCAGGGCCTCGGAGGCGGGACTGGCCAGGCTGCGCGAACTCGAGTCCGCCGCCGACGCGGCGGTCGCCGACCCGGAGGCGTACCGCACGGCGGACGCCGGACTCCACCTCCACATCGCCGAACTCTCCGGCTCCAGAAGGCTGCTGGAAGCCGAACAGGGCATCCAGCACGAACTGACCCGACTGCTGGCCGGCCACCCCGGAGGCCCGGAGGCCCGGAGTATGCCCGACCAGCGGCACCGCGCCCTCGCCGCGGCGATCGAGGCCCGCGACCCGGCGCAGGCCCGCGAGCAGTTCACGGTCCACGCCGAGGCCACGGCCGACCTGTGCCTCCCCTTCGTCCAGCAGCCGCCCGGTCCCGCCCGGCCCGTCACGCCTCCGGAACGCAGCCGCTCGGCGGCCGCCCGCCACTGACCACCCCGCATGCGCCTCTCGGCTCGACGCTCGACCCCGCCCCGTCACCCGTCCTGCCGGGATGTCCTGATCGGGGAGTCGTCCTGCGGTTGGCGAGCGGGAGGACCGGCCGGACCTCCCCCCAACGGCCCACCGCCCCGACGGCGGCGGGCCGTTGGCGTGTCGTCAACCCGCCGAGGACAGGAGCAGGACCACTCCCGCGACCGCCGCCGCCCCCGTGACGACGAGGCCCACGACCGCACAGCCGAGATCCCCCTGCCCGGACCGGAGTTCGGCCGGGAGGTCCGGCGTGAAGTCGGCCGGGTCGGCGGGGGAGTAGTGGACCGTGACCTCCCTCCCGCACAGAACACCGGCGTCGGGCAGGCCCGAGGGATAGTAGGCGGTGACGGCCGCGCCTTCGTGGGTGGTGAAGGCGACGACGGGCGTCCGGCTGGTCCGGAGGTCGCCGTCCGCGTCGGTCTCGACGGTCTTGAGGACGGCGATGACGCGCCCCGGCACGGGTGCCGTGGCGGCCAGCGTGTCCAGACGGCCTCTCGTGCGTTGCCTCTCCCCGGGCAGGTGGAAGGCGGTGAGGACGGCGAGCGGCCCGCAGACCGCGACCAGGGCCCATGGCCAGCCCCAGTCGATCGAGGCGACGACCACCAGCCCGACGTAGATCAGGAACACCGCGGAGTTCGGCCAGCCGAGCCCCCGCCGGCCCGCCTGGAGGTCGTTGGCGAACCGGAAGGCGTGCGGTCTGCCGGGCGGGTAGCGGACTCCGACCTCCCGGCCCACCCAGGCCGTGGTGATCCGGTCGCCGGTCTCGCTGTCGTTCGTGACGACGAACTCCTCGCCGGTGGAAGGGTCCCGGAAGCGGACGACCACCGCTATCCCGTCCTTCTGGGAGCTCCCGTTCCGGGGCTCCCGCACCCGTTCGATCCGCCCCGTCACCCGCACTGTCCGCTGCGCCCGGGTCACGCCGGCCAGCGACCGTCCGTACCCGACCAGCGCCACGAGGCCGAACACCCCGCACCACAGCGCCAGAATTCCGTGCCAGTTCATGTGCGCCCGCTCCTGTCCGTGGTTCAGTGCACCGAGGTGCGCCGCAGCACCCGGCCCTGTTCGTCGGCCTCCAGCACGGCGTTGCCCTCGGGTCCGGTCACGCTGATCCTGATGGTGAGGGCACCGGCGAGACGGTCGGCGGTGAGCTGCCAGGTCTGCGGGGCGTGGGCGCCGAGGGTGGTCCTGGCTTCCTCGACCAGGGCGGGGAACCGCTCGTAGGGCAGCGACAGCGGATCGAAGTCCGGGGTCTTCGCGCCGGTCGGGGAGAACACGACCGACAGCAGGTTCTCCTGCACGACCACGGCGATCGCTTGGCGTGAGTCCCTCTCCATCGTCAGGGAGTCGACGGCTCTCGGCAGTTCACCGTCGTCGAGGAACGACCGGCCGGGGCCGAGCACGACGGTGCCGGACCCCGCCGACACCACCCTGCTCGACCACGACGAGGAGACCGAAGGCGTCGCGGACGAGGACGGCGGGTCGGCAGCTTCCCGCTCGAACAGGTCCACGCGGAACAGGAGGACGACGGCCGCCGCGCCGAGCAGGAAGCCGAGGAGTCCGACGAAACCGACGCCACGGGCCTCGGGAGGTGCGCTCACCCTGACCGGCCCGGGCACCGAGTCGAGCCGCGCCCCGGCCGCCCGCTCCTCCCACTCCGGAGTCGGTCGCTTCACGATCCTCACCAGCCACGGTCGGTCCGGCGGGTACCGGACCACCAGGACACCGCGCGGCCGGTAGTCGGGGAGGTCGGCGACGTTGATGTCCTGCGTGAACTCCACCCGGAACGCGGGCCCGTCGTCCGGCACGACGGTGAGGTCGAACCGCACCGACCGGTCGGTCACCTCACCCTCGGGGACGTTCAGGCTCTCGACCGTCGCGAGCGCCGTACGCGGGACGACGGCTGCCTCCCTCGCCCGCCGTGGCCAGCCGGCGAGGAGGAGCAGCAGGCCGTAGACGATGGGAATGCCCAGGCCGGCGATGAGCAGCGGCACCTTCTCGATGACGACGCCGACGACCATCGCGGCGAGCGATCCTCCGATCACGCCACCCGTCAGGAAGCCGCGGGCGAGGGCGATCGGCGTGTTGCGCCGGGGCGGCGCACCGGTGGTGATCGTCATACCGGTGATTGTGCCGGGCGGGGCCGGCGGCCGACAGGCTGCGGAGCCAACACGTTTGCGCCGCCCCGGCGAAACGCCGGGCGCCGTCGCGCCAACCCGTGTGCCGCCCGTCCGACCACCGTGCCCTGCGCCTGACTTCGCGGCGGAGCGAGGCTCCTGTGCGCCCCTGCTTTCCCCGTCGGCCCGCTCGCTCGCCGCGGCAAATACCACGGATCGGCGGTCGGCAGGGGAGGATGCCCGTGAACCACCTATCCGAGCGAATCTGACGATCCATCAGTTAAGGCCCGGTCGCTTCGGACCATGATGCGGTCAGTACCCGTCACGGAAAGGGTGGTTCGCATGACCAGCTTCAATGGAGAGCCGATCCCGGCGATCACCGAGACAACGCTGGCCGGCATCGCCGACAACGGCCTCTGGGGCCCCGGCGCCACCGTCAACCAGGCCGTCATCGACCTCGGCAACGGCCTGCTGGCGGCCGCCCAGGGCGTCAAGACCGTCCAGCTTCCGCCGGAGCTTGCCGAGTTGGTGGCCAAGGTGCGGCAGATCGCCGACATCGACGCCACCGTGATCACGGTGGAGGACGGCACCCGGCTGTCGGCGTTCGCCATCAAGCTGGCGGGCGACGAGCCGCGCCCGGTCGTGATCGTGCCCGCCGGCTGGAGCCCGGTCGGCTGGCTGCCCTTCGTCTACGCCTACTTCAAGCTGGCGCTGCGCGGTTACCACGTGCTGGCCTACACCCCCCGCGGCCTGGGCTACCCGAACTGGATCTCCACCTCCGAGGGGTACGTCGACGTCGCCGGACCCAAGGACTGGTCCGACGGGTCGGACGTGATCACCTACGCGCAGGAGCGCTTCAGCCCGAGCCGGGTCGGCTTCCTCGGCGAGTCCTACGGCTCCGGGATCAGCCAGCTGGTCGCCGCGCACGACCGCAGGAAGCGGGTCGCCGCCGTGGTCGCGCTGAGCACCTGGGGCAACCTGGCCACCAGCCTCTACGCCAACAACACCCGGCACGTGAAGGCCGTCGAGCTGCTGGTCGGCTTCACCGGCGGTCCGAAGGAGGAGAAGTTCGACGAGGAAACCCGGGACATCCTCGACAAGTTCGACGAGAACCGCGACCTCGACGACGTGATCGCCTGGGGCAACAAGCGCTCCCCGGAGACCTACCTGAAGGAGACGAACGCGCGCGGCATCCCGACCTTCGTCTCCAACACCTGGCACGAGACGCTCTTCCCGGCCGCCTCGGTGGTCGACGTGTTCAACCGGCTCGACGTGCCGAAGCACCTGAACCTGTGGATCGGCGACCACGGCGCGCCCGAGGGCGCCGGCCTGTCCGGCCTGCTGACCCACCTGCCGTTCCCCGGCCTGCGGGAGCCGGTCCAGGAGGCCTACGACTTCCTGGACCACCACCTGCTCGGCGTCGACAACGACGTCCCGAGCCGGAAGCAGGTGAAGAGCCAGGTCATGTTCACCTACAAGACCAAGCCGGCGCTGGGCGGCGGCAACCGGATCACCGAGGCCGCCCGCCGGGAGGAGTACGCCGCGTGGGCGGACGTCACCACCAGCCGCGAGAACTGGTACCTGACGGGGACCAACGGCGACGGTGACGGCGCGCTGGCCGACAAGGCGGCGGCCGACTGGACGCGGAGCTTCGCCGTCGGCGAGCTGACCAAGGCCACCGCGGTGGACGAGGTCATGGGGACGGGCCAGAAGGAGTGGACGGGCAACCCCCGGAGGTACGTCCTGGCCGAGTTCGAGCGGGACAACCTGCTGGTCTGGTCGACCGACCCGCTGACCGGGCAGGGCGAGGTGGCCCGCCGCATCCGCGGTGCCGCGGAGGTCCGGCTGACGGTGCGCAGCAGCGGGGAGGCCGCCACCCTGGTGGCCTACCTGTTCGACGTCGCCCCGGACGGCACGGCGCGGATCATCGCGCACGAGCCGTACACCGCGCTCGACCTGACCCCGGGCGTGGACGCGACCGCCAGCTGGAAGCTCCAGCCCACCGCCTACGACGTGCCGGTCGGTCACCGGCTGACGCTGGTCGTCAACAGCCGTGACGAGCTGTACTCCTTCGCCGAGGTGAACGGCACTGCCACCATCGGCTCGCCGAGCGGGAGCGAGTCCCGGCTGGAGCTGCCGCTCGGCTGATCCGGCGGGGCGACCGCGGCAGCAGCCGCGCGGCCACGCCGTGCCACGGGGACTCGACCAGCGCTTCCCGGGGCTGGTCGGTCCGGCTCGCGCGAACTCCTGGGCGCGCGGTGGCGGCAGGCGGAAGCCCCAAGCGGAGGTCAAGGAACCTTGACCTCCGCTTGGGTCCCACCCGTACTGACGACATGTCAGACTGTGCGCCCCGCAGGCCGATGAGGAGAATCCGGTGGATCTGGCGCGCCCCCTGATCGAGGACTTCCCCGCCCACCCGGACGGCGACCCCGCCGACGCCCTGGCCCGCGCCGTCCGCGCCCGACGTGCCGCCCTCGGCCTCACCCTCCCCGCACTCGCCGCCCGCGCCGGGCTTCCGGAGGCCGACGTCCGGGCCGTCGAGGCGGGGCACGCGGTGCCCACGCTGGCGCTGCTCGCGGTGCTGTCGCGCGCCTTGCGGAAGGAGTGACGAGCGGCCGCTCAGGCGGGCTCGTAGGAGGTGCTGCGGACCAGGGCGCGGGCCGTGGGGGAGTCCATGGGGTGGGCGAAGAGGTAGCCCTGGCCGAGCGGGCAGCCCATGGCGGCGAGCAGGTCGCGCTGTTCGGGGTGCTCGATGCCCTCGGCGATGACCTGGACGCCGAGGGTGTCGGCGATCCGGGCGATGCCCTCGACGAGGGCGTACTGCTGGGGCGAGTGGCCGAGGCCGTCGATGAAGGACTTGTCGATCTTGAGCAGGGAGATCGGGAACTCGCGCAGGTAGGACAGCGAGGAGTACCCGGTCCCGAAGTCGTCGATGGCGATGCCCACGCCGAGGCCG
Source organism: Kitasatospora sp. NPDC057542 (assembly GCF_042801945.1). Taxonomy (NCBI): domain Bacteria; kingdom Bacillati; phylum Actinomycetota; class Actinomycetes; order Kitasatosporales; family Streptomycetaceae; genus Kitasatospora; species Kitasatospora sp. NPDC057542. Next base: position 52,621 of record NZ_JBHVFE010000004.1, on the reverse strand, counting down.
GACAGGGTGGCCATGTCGGCGTGGATGCGGTCGTCGCGGCGCATCAGCACCGACTCGGTGAGCTCCAGGACGAGGGTGTGCGGGTCGATGCCGGAGCCGGCCAGGGCCTGGCGGACCACGTCCACGAAGCCGGCGTCGCGGAACTGGCGGGCGGAGACGTTGACGTTGACCCGCAGCGGCGGCCGGCCGGCAGCCGTACGGACCGCCGAGCTCGCGGCGTGCCAGGCCGCGGCCTCCTGGGCGGCGCGCTCCAGGACCCAGGCGCCGAGCGGGACGATCTGGCCGCTCTCCTCGGCGAGGGCGATGAACTCGTCGGGCAGCACCATCCCGCGCCGGTCGTGCGGCCAGCGGACCAGTGCCTCGAAGGCGACCAGATCGCCCGAGCGCAGGTCGACGATCGGCTGGTAGTACAGCTGGAAGGCCGATTCCGCGATCGCCGAGTCGAGGTGTTCGTTCAGCTCGTGCCGCTCCACCATCCCGGTCTGGAGGGCCGGCCGGTAGTGGCACCACTGGCGGCGGCCGGCGGCCTTCGCGGAGTAGAGCGCGAGGTCGGCGTGGGTCAGCAGCTCGGCCGCGTCCACGCTGTCCTCGGTGGTCGCCACGCCGATGCTGGCGCTCACCCGGACCGCGCCCGCCTTCAGCTTGAACGGTTCGGCGAACACGGCCAGCACCCCGGCCGCGATGGTGTCCACGTCGGCGGGCCACCGCGCGTCCTCCACCAGGACGGCGAACTCGTCGCCGCCGAGCCGGGCGGCGGTGTCCGAGGCGCGCAGCGCGGTGGAGATCCGCAGCGAGACGGCTACCAGCAGCTCGTCGCCGACCGCGTGGCCCTGGGTGTCGTTGACCACCTTGAAATCGTCCAGGTCGATGAAGAGCACCCCGGTGACGGCCCCGCTGCGCTCGCTCCGGGAGAGCGCGTGCCCGACCCGGTCCTGGAACAGCACCCGGTTGGCCAGGCCGGTCAGCGAGTCGTGGAAGGCCCGGTGGGTCAGCTCGCGCTCCATCTGCCGCTGCTCGGTCACGTCGCGCAGGGTGAGCACCAGGGCGCCGACGGTCGGGTCCGCGCGCAGGTCGTTGAAGCGGACCTCGGCCTCGATCGGGGTGCGGTCCTGGCACAGCAGCCGCCAGTGCTCGCGCGGCTGCTCGCCCCGGGACTGCTCGGGCGCCTCGCGCATCCGTGCCAGTGCCCTGCCGACCTCCCGGCTGTCCTCGGGCGGGACCAGGTCGGTCAGCAGGGTGCCGGCCAGGTTCGGGTGGCCGAGCACCGTCTCGGCGGACGGCGAGGCGTAGCGCACGCCGTCGTCGGCGTCGATGATCAGGATGACGTCGCTGGCGTTCTGCACCAGGGTTCGGAAGTACAGCTCGCTGTTGCGGCGGGTGACCTCCCGGCTCAGCTCCACCCGCTCGACGGCGAGGGCCGCCTGGGCGGCGAGGATCTCCAGCGAGCTCCAGAGGCTGGTCAGCTCCTGCTCGGTGCCGATGACGATGAGCGCGCCGATCAGTGGGTCGCCGGAGGGCCGCTCGGCGAGCGTGAGCGGGCAGACCAGGGCGTACGGCATGCCACCGGGACGGGGGCGGCGGTCGCCGCCGGACCGTGCGGCACCCGGCGGGTCGGCGGCCGTCAGGCCCAGGGCCGCCACGGGTAGCAGCAGGGTCTCCCGCACGGCGGCGAGGTCGAGCACCTGGTCGGACGGCGCGGCGACCCCCGGCCGGGGTCGGGCGGTGCCGCTCCCGGCGTGCCGGACGTGCAGCACCCCGTCCTCGGTCACCGCGAGCAGGGCGAGGTGCCCGGGCTCGGCCGGCATCAGGGTGGAGGCGGCGGCCTGGACGGCGTCCGCGACCTCCTCCACCGCCACGGCCGCGGTCAGCCGGGCGCCCGCCTCGCGCAGCGCCCGTTCGCGGGCGACGGCCTGTCTGCGGTCGGAGACGACCACCGCCAGCCGGGCCAGCACCAGCAGGTAGAGCAGCGCGGAGAAGGCGCCGATCACGCCCGCGTTGCTGGTGTTGCCGGCCAGTGACTCGATGATCAGGATCGCCGGGGCGATCAGCGAGGCGAGGGTGAGCAGCACCAGCCGGGCGGTGCTCAGGTCCGGCTGCTGGGTGGGCACCGGCCGGGTCAGCTCGACCATCGACGGGTGCAGCGCCGCCGCGCCCCAGGCGGTGTAGAACGCGGCCCAGCCGAGTTCGACGGACGTGCCGATGCGCCAGGTGCCGTGCAGTTGGATCAGCCCGTACAGCACGTCGGAGACCAGGATGCCGAGCGAGCCCACGGCGAGCACCCGCAGCGAGCGGGAGCCGGCGCCGCGTGGGGTCAGCAGGCGCAGCAGCAGGGCGAGCACGACCACGTCGCCGAGCGGGTAGGCGATCGAGACGGCCTTCTGGAACCAGCTGAGGTCCGGGTCCCGGGCGTACGGGAGGATCAGGTAGATCCAGGCGAGCAGGGCCAGCCCGATGGTGAGGATGAGCGCGTCGAGCAGCCCGGCGCGGTCCTGACGGGCCGTGCGCCAGCGGATGAAGCCCAGCACGCCGACCGCGTACAACACGTACTCGGCGAGGTAGAAGGCGTCCGCGACGGACGGGAAGGGGTTGGGCAGGTGCAGGATGTCCAGCTGGACGGCCTGCACCGCCTCGCCCGCGGTGAAACTGAGGTTGGCGAGCGCCAGCACGTACCAGAACCGCGCGTGCGCGGGCCGGTTGAGACGGACGCCGACCACGATGGCGGCGACGCCGCCGAGGCCGATGCCCGTCCACCAGATGATCCGCTGGCTCGGATCCGCGTAGTAGATGCCGGTGAACAGCACCATCCAGAGCAGATAACAGACCATCAGGCGTCGGCGCCGGCGAGTCAACGAGGCTACCTCCTCCGCGACATCACCCCGCCCGTCGGGCAGGGGAGTTCGGGCGAGGGCTGGGCGGGCGAGCCCGTGCGGGGCCGACCCGGGTGGGGCGGACGAGCGCTTGCGCGCAGCAGTGGGGCGTCCGGCGGGACCGGACGTCCTCGACGAGGCATGAGTGCGTATAGTCGGAAATGTCGCACTCCCAAGCATTCTGCCGCCACAGCACGAGGTCAAGCCGGTGGACGACGCAGCAGACAGCGCACGGGGCGTACGAACGGATGCGAGCTCCGGACGTCACGCCGTGGTCCGCAACGACAACGGTCAGTACGCGATCTGGCCCTGGGGCTTACCCGTCCCGGCCGGCTGGTGGCAGGTCCACGGGCCGGCCGGGCAGGCCGACTGCCGGGACTGGGTGGAACACGCGTGGCACCCGGCCGGGCTCGGCTTCCCCGGCGCAACCCCCGTACGGCGGGCGGCGGCCGGATTCGCGGACACGGTGCACGGACTGTTCCGCGCGCGGGCGGCGCACGACCCGCAGGCGATCGCCGTCGTCGCCGACGACGCCACGCTGAGCTACCGCGAACTCGACCTGCGCAGCACCCGGTTGGCCGCCGCACTGCGGGCGCGCGGGACCGGCCCGGAGCAGGTGGTGCCGGTCTGCCTGGAACGCGGGCCGGGGCTGGTGACCGCCTGGCTGGCCGTGCTCAAGGCGGGCGGGGCCTTCCTGCCACTGGACCCGGCGCACCCGCCGCGGCGCCTGGCCCGGCTGGTCGAGGACTGCGGGGCACGGGTGGTGGTCGCGGACGGTGACGGGTTCCCCGGGGTGTCCCGGGTGTCCGTGCTCGGGCCGGAGGGCGGCGGGAGCGGGGAGTTCCCGGGCGACGGCGGGGGCGGGGAGTCCCCGGGCGACGACGGCGCCGTCCCGGACGACCTCGCCTACCTGATCTACACCTCCGGCACGACCGGGCGTCCCAAGGGCGTACCGGTCACCCACCGCGCGCTGCTGTTCACCCTCGACCGGATCGTCCACGCCTACCGGCTGCGCCCGGGAGAACGCGTCCTGCAACTGGCCGCGCTGGGCTCCGACACCGCGCTGGAACAGGTGCTCGGCCCGCTGCTCGCGGGCGCGACGGTGGTGCTGGGCGGCGGCGGGGACACGGGCGGCACCTGGGCGCCCACCGAGCTGGCCGGCCGGCTGCCCGGGCTGGGCCTGGCCGTCGCCGACCTCACCCCCGACTACTGGCACCACCTGCTCGACCTGCTCCCGCCCGGCGGACCCGGCCCGCAGGGGCTGCGGATGGTGCTGGTGGGCGGGGACGCCGGGCACGCCGACGACTTCCGACACTGCCTGGAGCGGCTGCCCGGTGCGCGGCTGCTCAACGCGTACGGGGTCACCGAGGCGGCCGTCACCTCGACGCTCTGCGAGGTCACGGCGGAACTGTTCGGCGGGGGAGCGGGCACCTTCACCGCGCCCGTGCCGATCGGACGGCCGCTGCCCGGGGTCCGGGCGTACGTGCTCGACGCCCGACTGCGTCCCGTCCGGCCCGGGGAGAAGGGGCAGATCCACCTCGGCGGGCCCGGCCTCGCCCGGGGCTACTGGCGGCAGGCCGGGCTCACCGCCGAGTCCTTCCTGCCCGACCCGTACGCGCCGCTGCCCGGCGAGCGGATGTACCGCACCGGCGACGCCGGGCGGTGGCGGGCGGACGGGCAGCTGGAGATCCTCGGGCGGGTCGACGACCAGGTGAAGGTGCGCGGGCACCGGGTGGACCCGGCCGAGATCGAAGCCGTCCTGGCAGCCCACCCGGAGGTCCGGCAGGCCCGGGTCGCGGCCGCCGGTGAGGCGGCGGACGGCAGCCGAACGCTCACCGCGTACTACACGCTCGCCTCCGGGGCGGCCGGCGGGGCGCAGGGGATCCGGGCGTTCCTGGCCGAGCGGCTGCCGGAGTACCTGGTGCCGGCCGTGTTCGTGCCGCTGGAGGAGATGCCGCTCACGGCGGCGGGGAAGATCGACCGCCAGCGGCTGCCGCAGGCCCCGGTGCGTCCCCCGGCACCGGTGCCGCCCGCGCCCGAGGCCTCCGGTGCGGGAACGGTGGAGGAGGCCGTCGGGCAGCTGTGGGCGGAGCTGCTCGGCGTCGAACACATCGGCCCGGACGGCGACTTCTTCGCGCTCGGCGGCACCTCGCTGCTCGCGATGGAGATACTGGCGCGGGCGCGGATCGTGTTCGGCATCGACGTCGGGCAGGTGCGGACGCTCACCCGGGCGCTGCTGCGCGAGCCCGTCCTGCTCGCCTTCGCGGGGGCGTTGCGGGCGGCGCGGACGGAGGGCCCCGCGGGCACCGTACGGGATGCCGCCGTCGACTGGTCCGCGGAGGCCCGGTTCACCGAGGACCTCCGGCAGTCCTGGAGCCCGGCGCCCTCCCGTGTCGACCCCGCCGAGATCCTGCTCACCGGCGCCACCGGCTTCTGCGGCGCCCACCTGCTGCACGCGCTGCTCGCCACCACCCGGGCGCGCATCCACTGCCTGGTCCGCGCGCCCGACGAGGAGCACGCGCTGGAACGGCTGCGGGCGGCGCAGCAGCGCTTCCTGCGGCGCGACCTCGCCGACCGGCGGATGGTGCCGCTGGTCGGCGACCTCACCCGGCCGCGGCTCGGCCTGACGGACCGCCGGTTCGACTGGCTGGCCGGGCACCTGGACGCGATCCACCACCTGGCCGGGCAGGTCAACTTCCTCTACCCGTACCACCAGCTGCGGCAGGTCAACGTCGGCGGCACCCGGGAGGTCGTCCGGCTCGCCGGACACAGCCGGGGCGTCCCCGTGCACTACCTCTCCACCCTCGCCGTGCTGGCCGGCTTCGGTGCGGCCGGTGTCGCGAAGGTCACCGAGCGGACCCCGCTCGCCCACCCGGAGCGGCTCGGCGTCGGCTACGTCGAGAGCAAGTGGGTCGCCGAGCAGCTGCTGCACAACGCGGCCGCCGCCGGACTGCCCGTCACCGTGCTGCGTACCAACGACGTCACGGGGGACCTGGCGGACGGGATGATGAACACTCGCACCGAACTGTGCGCGCTGATCGCCTACCTGGCCGACAGCGGGACCTGCCCGGACGTGCAGCTGCTGCTCGACTTCGTCCCCGCCGACCGCTTCGCCCGCGCCACCGCCCACATCGCCGCCCACGCACCTGCCGCCGGCGAGGTCTACCACCTCACCTCCCCGCGGCCGGGCGTCCTCGCCGACCTCGCCGAGCGGCTGCGGGTTCGCGGCCACCGGATCGCCCGACTGCCGTACGGGGAATGGGTGCAGCGGCTGGTCCGGTTCGCGGCCGGGAACCCGACGCACCCGATCGCGCCGTTCGTCCCGCTGTTCGTGGACCGCGCGCCGGGGACGGCGCTGTCGATCAGCGAGATGTACTTCCGGCCGACGTTCCCGCTGTTCGAGCGGGCGAACGCGGACGCGGCACTGGCCGGGAGCGGTATCGAACTTCCGCCGGTGGGCGCGGAGTTGATCGACCACTACCTGACAAGGATGGAGCGGGAGGGCTTCCTGCGGGCGGCGCCGTCGTGAGCTCCTTCGCCGCCGCCCTCGGGGCGCTGGACGTACGACTCGGCCACGGTGACGGCCCGGTGGCCTTCGGCGGCACGCTCGGAGCCGAGGAGTTGCTGGCGGCGTACCGGCACGGACTGTTCCCGCTGCCGGCCGCGGACGTGTACGCGAGCGCGTACAACGAGGCGCTGTACGGCGAAGCCGTCGAGGCGGGCGAGGTGGCGCTGCTGCCCGGCGGGGCGGACCCGTACGCGCTGGCCTGGTGGTCGCCCGACCCGCGGCCGGTGATCGCTCCGGACGGCGTACGGCTCGGGAGCCGGCTGGCGCGGCGGCTGCGCAACCGGTCCTCCTGGTGGACGAGCGCCGACCGGGCCTTCGGGCGGGTGCTGGCGGCGTGCGCCGAGGGGCGTCAACCCGTCTGGCTCACGGAGGAGTTGGCGGCGGCACTGATGCGGCTGCACGAGCTGGGGGCGGCGCACAGCGGAGAGGTGTGGGAGGGGGAGGAGCTGATCGGTGGGGTGTTCGGGGTCGGGGTCGGGCCGGTGCTGAGCCTGGACTCGATGTTCCACCGCCGCCCGGACGCCGCCCGGGTCGCCGTCGCCGACCTCGGGGCGCGGTTCGGTGCGGCGGGCGGGCGGCTGCTCGACGCCCAGTGGGACGGGCCGCACGTGCGGAGCCTGGGGGCCGAGCCGATGGCGCGCTCGCGGTACCTCGCGGAACTGTCCGGCGGGGGAGGGAGCGGGGGTGGGGTCGGAGCGCCGGACGGGGCGCCGCTGCCGGCGGAGCGGCTGGGGCATCCGGGCTGACCTGCGGTTAAACCTGCCTGGGCGGCCTTTTTTGCCCGTCTTCGACAAACTTATTCCTCGTCAGTAACATGACGTGGCGTGTTCAAAAGTTCCCTAGGCAGGGCCGCCGGCCCCGCCGTCCTCACCCTCGTCCTCGCCGGGGCCGCCGCGTGCGGGCCGACCGGCCCCGGTACCTCCCAGCCCGGTGCCGCACCGGCCGCCGCCACCGTCGCCGACCCGGCCGCGACCGCCGCCGGGGGCAGCCCGGCCGCCGTCCCGCCCGCCGGGAACACCCCGCGCGCCAAGGCGGGCAGCCCCGCCGCCGGCCGCCCGACCCCGGGCAAGGCATCCGTCACTGCCGCGCCCGCCGGGGACCGGCAGGCCGCGATCGGCAGTCCGGGCAAGGACGGTGGCGCCGTCACGGCGGCGACGAAGAACCTCCAGCTGACGGCCTACGACCCGGCGGGCGGAACAGCGGTGCTGTCCGCGGTGGGGCCGGCGGCCACGGCTTCGGCCTCCGCCCCTGCCTCCGCCCCTGCCTCCGCCTCTGCTGCCTCCGCCTCGCCGAGTGCCGTGCCCACGGCGGCCACTGCCGCCGTCCAGCCCGGGCAGCTGATCGCCAGCCCGCCCACCGCCGCAGCACCGCAGGGCGCGCTGGTCGCCGTCACCGGCGTCCGCCCCGGCGCGGGCAACACGCTCGCCCTGACCACCCGTCCGGCCACCCTGGCCGAACTCCTCGGCGGCACCGAGGCCGACGGCAACGTCCCCGTCGACCCGCACGGCATCACGGTGACCCCGCTGGTCAAGGACCTCAAGGCGACCGCCGGCCTGACCGGCGACGGCGTGCAGGCCGATGCCTCCGGCACCCTGGAGGTGAACCTCAAGGCCCCCGTCCCGCTGCCCGGCGGCGCGAGCCTCGACGCGTCCGGCTCGCTCCAGCTCCACCCCGCCGTCCACTTCGCCTACCACGGCGCGGCGGCCGGCAGCCCGCGTACCGCCTCGATCGGCTTCGACCTCGGCGCCCACGCCCAGTGGAAGGTCACCGGCGACGCGGCCCGCAGCACCGGCGCGGCACCCGTCAGGGTGCCCTTCGCCAAGTTGCAGGCCAGCCCGGTGCTGACCGTCGCCGGCCTGCCCGTGGTCGTCAACCTCGGCCTCACCTGCTACCTGGAGGTCAGCGCCGACGGCCAGGTCCACCTGGAGGCGGAGCAGGACGCCACCGGCACCTGGGCGGTGCGCGCCGACTACACCGGCGGCAAGGGCTGGACCCCGGTCACGAACGCCGAGACCAAGGTCACCCCGGTGCACGTGCGGCTCAACGGCAAGGCGGGCGTGCGGGCCGCGCTCGGCGCCGAGATCAGCCTCGGCCTGTACGACACCGTCGGCGTGGAGACCACCGTCGCCCCCTACCTGCGCGCCCAGGCCGAGGGCTCGCTGACCGTCGACTCCTCCGGCAACCCTCCGCAGGTGCAGGGCAGTTGGTCGCTGGTCGGCGGCGTCGACCTGAGCGGCTCGCTGCTCGCCCACCTGAAGGTCTTCGGCACCCCGATCATCGAGGGCAAGCTGCCGTTGCCGCCGTTCCACCGGGAGTGGCCGCTGCTCGCGGGCTCGGCGGCGCTGCCGTCACCGCAGCACAGCTGATTCCTCGCCATCCTGTGGGCCCCTCGGCGGAGTCATTCGGCCGAGGGGCCCTCGTCGTGGGCAGGCCCGGACGGGCGCAAGGGGGAGCGGGGCGGGGAACGGACGCCGGGTGCTCGGTGGCGTGGCCGCCCTGGACCGGCCGCAAGCGCTACTGCTCCCAGCGCTGCGCCAACCGCGACGCCGTGCGCCGTCACCGCCGTGCGGCGCGACCGGCGAGCGGCCCGGCCCGCGCCTGACGTGGGCGGTGGATCGTGTACGGGACCGGCTGGATAGCATCGCCCGGTGATCACTTCCAGCGCCCGCACCACGGTCTTCGACATCGACGGCACGCTCTGCTTCGACGGGCGGACGATCGACAGCCGGATCCTCGCCGCCCTCGACGCCTGTGAGCGCGCCGGCCACCAGCTGGTCTTCGCCTCCGCCCGGCCGGTCCGCGACCTCCTGCCCGTCCTCGACGGGGCCTTCCCCACCGCCACGCTGATCGGCGGGAACGGCAGCCTGGTCTCCGTCGACGGCCAGGTGCGGGCGCGGGCCGCGTTCGAGGCCGGTGAACTCGGCCGGCTGCTGGCCGAGGCCGAGCGGTTCCGGGCGGGCTACCTCGCCGACGGGCCGTGGGACTACGCCTACACCGGACCGGCCGACCACCCCATCCGCGGCCGGGTCGACCAGGGCGGCCTGGCCCGCCGGGTGGAGCTCGCCGAGCTCCCCGCCGTCGTCAAGTTCCTGGTGGTCGACGCGACCGACCCGGCGGCCCTCGCCGAGGCCGGCCGCGGGCTCGGGATGACCGTCAACCACCACCTCGACGAGGCGATCATCGACTTCGCCCCGGGCACCACGAACAAGTGGGAGGCGCTGACCTCGCTGGGGATCGACGCGTACAACGCCTTCGGCAACGACATCAACGACCTCGACCTGCTGCGCAACGCGCGGCACTCGGTCCGGGTCGGCACCCACCCGGGCCTGGACGGCGTCGCCCGCGTCACCGTCGCCGCCGAACCGGAGGCCGTCGCCGCCGAGATCTCCCGGCTGGCCGAGGCGCCCGGCCGGTAGCCGCCGGGCGCCGCGACCGTTCGCGTCAGGCCGAGGCGGCAGCCGAGGTGGTGGCCGACTCGGCGGCCGGGCGGCCGAGGTGGCGGGCGAGGAAGCGGACCGCACTGTCGGCCTCGAAGCGGGGCAGATCCTTGTGCCGGCCCGCGTTGGCGTGCAGTGTCTTCTCCGTCGAGGCGAAGGCGTCGAACAGCGCCAGGCCGGCCTCGCGCGGGATGTGCTCGTCGTCCCACTGGAGGTCGAACTCGACCGGGACGGTGATCCGCTTCGCGTGCTCGACCAGGACGTCCGGCCAGTGCTGGCCGAACACCGCGGCCGTGTTGAGGCCGAAGTAGCCGACCGGCCCGTCGGTGCCGATCTCCGGAAGCTGCTGGAGCGCGTCCAGCGCCGCCCGCCACTCGGGCACGGCGAGCTCCGCCAGGTGCGCGTTGTAGCGCACCACGATCGGCCCCTCCGGCTCGCCGGCCGCCCGCGCCTGGCCCGACATGGCCGGGTGCTTCTTGTGGTTGCCGCCGCCGTACCCCATCAGCACCAGCGGCGCACGACCGGTGCCGCCGGCGGAGGATGCGCCGGAGGTGGGGGACCAGAGCACACCAGCCCGGTCACCGCCCCGCCAAGCGGTTTTCCGCCGCCTGGTCAGAGCATGGGACAGTCAGGGGGACGACTGCCGTCCGGCCTTGGGGGGAACATGTCCGCGCCCACCGATCCGGTGCCGAGCCACCGGGCGATCGAGAACCTGATCGCGCGCTACGCCGAACTCGTGGACGACGGCGACTTCGCGGGGCTCGGCGCCCTGTTCGCCGACGCCACCTTCGTCGGCAGCGGCGCACCGCTGCACGGGGGCGAGGCCGTCGAGGCGATGTTCCGGGAAACGTTGATCGTGTACGCCGACGGGACGCCGCGGACCCAGCACGTCACCGGCAACGTGGCCGTCGAGGTCGACGAGCGGGCGGGGACGGCGGTCGCACGCTCGTACGTCACCGTGCTGCAGGCGCTGCCCGAGCTGCCGCTGCAGGCCGTCGCCGCCGGCCGGTACCACGACCGCTTCGCGCGCGGGGAGGACGGGCGGTGGCGGTTCGTGGAACGGCGGGTGCGGATCACCCTGGTCGGCGACGTGAGCCGCCACCTGCGGCGGTAGGGTGCGCCGACCGGGCCGGGGAGACGGCCGGGACGGGGAAACGGCCGGGACGGGGAGGGGCGGGGCAGTGGTGCGGGAGCTGTTGGCGGGTGCGGCGCGGGCCGCGCTGGGCGGCGGGCGGCGGCTGGAAGCGGCCCAGCGGCTGGCGGGCGGCAGCAAGAAGGGCGTGTACCGGCTGCTGATGGACGACGGGACGACGGCGATCGCCTATCGCTGGGACCGGTCCGAGAACTACTGGCCGGCGGCCGAGGGGGACGAGGACCTCGCCGACCCGTTCTCGCCCGGCCTCGGGCTCGACCTGTTCGAGGCCGCGCACGCACGGCTGGACGCGCTCGGCGTCCGGGTGCCGGCGATCCGGTTCGTCGAGCGAGCCGGGAGCCGTGACGGCGGCGGTGCTCCGGGTACGGCCGATCTCGCGATCGTCGAGGACGTTCCCGGCGAGAGCCTGGAGAGGCTGCTCGCCCGCGACCCGCGCGCCGCCGCCCCGGTGATGGCCCGGCTCGGCGAGGCGCTGGGGGCCATGCGCGGCCACCGCGCGTCCGGCTACGGGAAGGTGGCGGTGGTCGACGGGGGAGGAGCCTCGCACGGGCCGTCGTGCGAGGGCGTCGTCCTGGACCGCGCGTTGTGCGACCTCGCGGAGGCGGCAGCGCGCGATCCCCGGATCGCGGGAGCCCGGGACCGGTTCGCCGAACGGCTGCGGGGCCTGGCGGCGGCGGTGCGGCCGCGCGCGGAGTACGTGGTGGTGCACGGCGAACTGGGGCCCGACCACGTGCTGGTGGACGCGGACGGCCACCCGGTGCTGATCGACATCGAGGGCGCGATGTACTTCGACGTCGAGTGGGAGCACGTCTTCCTGCGGATCCGCCTGCACGAGGCCGACTACCGGTCGCTGGCGGCCGACGCGCTGGACGAGGACCGGCTCGCCCTCTACGCGCTGGCGCAACGCCTCTCGCTGACGGCAGGCCCGCTCCGACTGCTCGACGGGGACTTCCCGGTACGGGAGGCCATGGCCGGCATCGCCGAGCACAACCTGCGGCAGGCCCTGCACCTGGTCGGCGACTGACCGCCGTCGGAGCCGGACCCCGGCCGGCCGCCCGCGCGCCGTCCGCCGGTCACCCGGTGAGCTGGGCCCGGAAGACGGCGCTGTTGAAGTACGCCCTGGCCTCCCGGATGAGACCGGTGTCGTCCAGCTCGTAGACGTTGATGCCGGACCAGTTGACCGGCTTGCCGTCCAGGGCGACGGCGGCGCCGCGCCAGGAGACCGCGACGTGGCTGCCGACGGTGTGCGCCTCCAGGGGCGTCAGCCCGAGGAAGGGACGGAAGCCGGGCAGGACGGAGGCGATGAAGCCGTGGATCGCGGCGCGCCCGGTGATCGGCGGCGTGCCGACGGGGTCGTGGAAGACGCCGTCCTCGGCGAAGGCCTTCGCCCAGGTGTCGGCGTCGCCTTCCTGGGAGGCACGGAAGAACTGGAGGACGGCGGGCGGCATGGCCGGGAACGTCATGGAAGATCCTTTGGGTCGTGGTGACGTGACGTGGCGACTTGATGAAGTGATGACGCGGTGGTGTGGTCACTTGGCGACTTCGTGACCCGGGAACCCGGGTGTTCGGGGACTCAGCGGCCGACCCCGGCCCGCAGAGCGGTCAGGGCGGCGACCGCGGCGAGCGCGATGAGGCCGCACACCCCCGGCCAGCCGAGCTGGCCGTGGAGCCGGATGCCGAGCCAGGAGCCGGCGCTGCCGCCGAGGAACGAGCAGGTCATGTAGGCGGTGTTCAGCCGGCTGCGGGCCTCCGGGCGCAGCGCGAAGATGCGGGCCTGGTTGGCGACCTGGCTGCACTGCACCGCCACGTCCAGCAGCAGGAGGCCGGCGGCCAGCGCGACCAGGCCCGGTGCGCCGCCCGCGCTGCCCGCGGTGAGCACCGCGGCCGCGGCGAGGGTGGCGCCGGTGCACCAGCGGTTCACCCGGTCCGGGCCGTGCCGGTCGACCCGGCGCCCGGCGGCCGTGGCGCAGAACATGCTCGCCGCCCCGATCAGCGCCAACAGGCCCACCGCCTGGGCGCCGAGCCGGTAGTGCGGGCCGGTGAGCAGCAGGGCGAGCGCGGTCCAGGCGGCGCTGAAACCGCCGAAGAGGGCGGCCTGGCAGAGCGCGGAGCGGCGCAGGCCCGGCTCGGTGCGCAGCATCCGGACGGTGTCGGCGAGCAGGGCCGGGTACCGGTCGCGGACGGCCGGCGCGGTGCTGGGCAGCGCCAGACCGAGGACGAGCGCGAGCAGCCCGGTGAGTGCGGCGGCGGCCAGGTACGGGGCGCGCCAGCCGAGTTGCTCACCCAGGACGCCGCCGAAGGTGCGGGCCAGCAGGATGCCGCCGATCAGGCCGCCCTGGAGGGTTCCGATCACGGCGCCGCGCCGGTCGGGCGCGACCAGGCCCGCGGCCAGCGGGAGGAGCAGCTGGGGGACCACCGTGGCCAGGCCGACCACCGCGCCGGCCGCGACCAGCGGACCGGTGGCCGGGGCGAGCCCGGCGGCCAGCAGCGCGCAGCCCGTCACGGCCAGCAGCACGGTGATCAGCGGGCGGCGGGGAAGCCGGTCGCCGAGCGGGACCAGCAGGAAGATCCCTGCAGCGTAGCCGAGTTGGGTGACCGTGGCGACGCTCGCCGCCGTGCCCGGTGCGATGCCGAAGCCGTCGGCGACGAGCGGGGTGACGGCCTGCGGGAAGTAGACGTTCGCCACGCTGACGCCGCAGGCCAGGGCCATCACCAGCGGCAGCCGTCCGCCCGGTGCGGTGGGTTCCGGCTCCGGCGGTGCGGGATCGGGCGCTGGTGCCGGCGGTGCGGGATCGGGCGCTGGTGCCGGCGGGGCGGACGCGGGCGGGGCGGGCTCCGGCGGGGCAGGTGGATCGATCCGGGGCATCACAACTCCAACCGAACGAACTAGATGGTTCGAATGCTCCGTGCGAGCGTGGCAGACCGTCGCGGGATCGTCAAACGAACCGGTTCGTTACCATCGGTCCATGGCGTACGACTCGACGGCAACCAAAGAGCGGATCCTTGCGGCGGCAGCCACCGAATTCGCCGCGTACGGCGTCGCCGGCGCCCGGGTGGACCGCATCGTCGCCCAGGCCCAGGCCAACAAGCGGGCGATCTACGACTACTTCGGTGACAAGAGCAGGCTCTTCGCCGCCGTTCTCGAACGCCTCATGGCCGACCTCGCCCGGGCCGTCCCGCCCGGCGACGAGGACCTGTCCGCCTATGCCGAGCACCTCTTCGACTACCACCGCGCCCACCCCGAGGCCCTGCGGCTGCTCATGTGGGAAGCCCTCGAACTCGGCGACCAGCCCGTCCCCGGCGAAGAGGCCCGCACCCGCCACTACCAGGACAAGCTCCGGGCGGCGCAGTCCGCGGACGGCGCCGGCGACCCCCGTGCGCGACTCTTCCTCACGCTCGGCCTGGTCGGCTGGAGCCTCGCCATGCCCCAGCTCCGCCGCATGATCCTCGGCCCCGACCACACCCTCGACGGGCTGCGCACCGACATCGCCCAGGCCGTCCGGGCGCTGTCGGCCGGAGGCGGGCTCCCCGGGCAGCCGTAGCCGCGCCCCCGCACCGCAGGCGGCGGAGGGCACTCCCCTCGGGTCTGGCGAGAACCCCTATCGCGATATATCGTGAGTTCCTGTCCGCGTCGCCGACCCATCGCGCGAAGACCTTCGTCAAGCTCAGGACGGGAAGTATGCCGGGAGAGATGTCACCCGCCGGGAAGCACTCCGGCCGCAGCTCGGAACCCGAGATGCGGGCCTCCCACGCGGACCGGGACCGGGTGGTCGAGGTGCTGCGGGTCGCGGCGGGCGACGGCCGCCTGACCTCGGACGAACTGGACCAGCGCGTGGAGGCCGCCCTGTCGGCGCGGACGGTCGGCGAGCTGGCCGGTCTCACCGCCGACCTGCCGGCGGTGTCGGTCTCGGCCGGCGGGGTGGTGGCGGAGGTCAAGGACGTCCTCCGGATCGACCAGCGGTGGAGTCCGGTCAGGCGGGAGGGGCGCTGGGTGGTGCCGCGCCGGCTGGAGCTCTTCGCGGAGTGGTGCGAGGTGACACTCGACTTCACCCAGGCGGTGATCACGCATGACACCTTGCGGATCGACCTGGACATGGAGGGCAAGACCCTGACGCTGATCACCGGGCCGGGCATCGTGGTCGATACCGACGCCCTGGCGCTGGAGTTCAGCAGGGTCAGGAACCACCGGGCTCCGGACCTCGATGCGCCGATCACGCTGCGCGTGGAACTGGTCGGCAGGAAGAGGCACGGCCGCATCGTCGTACGGCAGCCGCGACGGCCGGCCGGCCAGTGGCTGCGGCGCAAGCCCCTGCCCCTGCCGGGCGGCTGACGGACCGCCACGGCAGCAGAGTGCTCGTGTCGCGCGCCGCAACCGTCGAGGTCCGGCCTCGGCCTCCCCTACCCTTCCTCCATGCTCTCTGTGGTGGTGGCCCCCTGGGCAGGACAAGCGGAGCCGGTGTTCGCCCGCAACCCGGACGAACTTCACGACGCCGCCAGCACGATGAAGGTGGCCGTGCTCGCCGCGCTCTGCCGCAGCGGGGTGAACCTCGATGCCGAGGTGCCGGTGGTGAACCGCTTCGAGTCCGTCGTGGGTGGTGAGTTCGGCAACGACCCGGACCGGGACAGCGATCCGCTGCCCTGGGAGCTGCTCGGCACCCACGTGCCCCTCCGGCTGCTCGCCGAGCGGATGATCACCCACTCCTCCAACCTGGCCACCAACATCTGCCTGGCCCGCACGACTCGGCAGGCCGTCACCGAGGTGTGGCGCCGCGCCGGAGCCACGCGCAGCTCCACGCCGCGCGGGATCGAGGACCACGCGGCGCGCGCCCGGGGCGTGCACAACCGGGTGAGCGCCCGTGACCTGGTCCGGCTGTTGCGCTCGCTCGCCGAGGAGCCCGAACTCCTCGCCCTCCTCGAATGCAACGAGTTCCGGGTGGACCTGGCCGCCGGCCTCCCCTCCAACACCCGGATCGCCTTCAAGAACGGCTGGATCCCCGGTACCCGGCTCAGCGTCGGCCTCGTCCAGGCGGCCGACTGCCCGCCCTATCTGATCGCCGTCTGCTACACCGGCCCGCTCGCCGACGGCACGGACCGCACCGACCCGGCGGCCCGCCTGCTCGCCCGCATCTCCAAGGCGGTGTGGGACCGCCGCGAGCAGATCAGCGGGCCGGGGGCGTCAACCCGTCCGACGCCGGCTCGTTCGGCGGGCTGACCCGTACGAGCCCTCGTGCCCGGTGGGTTCGAAGTGCCGTTCGCCGAGCGCGAGCGGCAGGCAGGCCGGCAGGGCGGGGTGCGGGCACAGGAGCGCGCGGCCGGGGAGCGCGCCTCCAAACCGTTACCGATCGCACACGCATGACGGCCCGTCGGGTGCGGTATCGGTTTGAAGGGTCCTGCTCAAGCAGCTGCGCGAAGGCTCGGGGGTGGGTTGACGTGTCGTCCCGGCTACGGATGTTCGCCCGGTGGATCACGGTGATCGCGGTCACGGCGGCCTATGTGGCGCTGCACCTGCTGGTCAACGTGGGCATGGGCCGGCAGGTGCGCGGGAGCGCGGCGGGGGCGTCGTGGTGCGGGGCGATCGCCCTGGCGCTGCTCGGGCCCGCCCTGTGGTTGCGGCATCGCCGCCGGTCGGGGGTGGCCGAGATCGTCGGGCTCGTCGACCGGTACGGCTTGCGGCAGCCGCGCCGGAGGCGAGCCGTTCGGGCCGCCGGCGCCGCCGGCCGGGTGCTGTCCGCAGGCGGCGCCCTCGCCGTCGCCGTCGCCCTGTCGGAGCGCGGCGACGACCTCTCCCCGGAGGTGTCGCTCCTGCTGCTGGCCGGCGGTGTGGCGGCTGCGGGGACCGGCCTCCTGGTCCTGCGCCGCACCCGTCCGTACGCGGCTCGCGGAGCTGCCCAGGTCCTGCTGCGGGACGGCCGCAGACCCGTGCTCTACCTGCGCAGCTTCGACGACGACGAGGTCGCCGCCCGGGAGGGCGGCAGGTCGGGGACCGACCTCCACGCGCGGGAGGTGCAGTTCGCCGCCGCGCTGGGCGCCGTCGGTCCCGTGATCGCGGTGGGACGGCCGGGGGAGGACCTGCCACGCCTGGGTGCGGCCCGGTTCTACCTCCCGCTCGACGACTGGCAGGGCACGGTGCGCCGGTTGATGGACCTGTCCCAGCTCATCGTCCTGCGCCTCGGGCGGGGGGAAGGGCTGCGGTGGGAGATCGGGGAGGCGCGGGCCACCCAGCCCCCCGCGAAGCTGATCCTGCTGGCCCCGGGCGGCCTTCCGGAGCTGGCCCGTCAGGTGAACGAGAGCCTCCCGACCCCGCTGCTGCCCAGGGAGATGGTCACGGGCGGGTACCGGATCGGAGCCGTCATCGCCTTCGACGGCCACTGGACCCCTCGGGTGTTCCCGGTGAAGGAGCGCAGGGGGCCGGCGGCGTGGATGGCCCGGTCGGGCATCTCCCACCTGCACACGCCCACGGTGCACCTGGCCCGCACCATCCACACGGCTCTGGCGGCCACCGGGAGGCGGCCGCGGACGATGGCCTGGCGCGCGCAACTCGCCACGAGGAGGGCGGACCTGGTGAGTGTGGGGCTGGCCCTCGCGATGGTCCTGCCGGGATGGCTCGGGTGCCGGATCCTGCAGTTGGCCGGCCGCTGGTGAACCACCTCGCCGGCAGGCCCAGGGGCGCGCCGAAGCGCCCCGCCGAGCCTGCCGGAGGCCGAACCGCAGCCGTCAGTACGGCTGCACGAGGACGTGCGCCGCCCCCGGGATGCCGACCTTGAGGAGCTCGTCCTCCTCCGGCGTGGTCGCGGTGCCGGTCTCCTGCTTGAGGATGGCGCGGGACAGGGCCTGGACCCACATGGCGCGCGGGCGACGGCGCTCCTCCCAGGCGGCGAGGGCGGCCGGGACGGTGTCGGCCGCGTCCAGGCTCTGGGCGAGCACGAGGGCGTCCTCGACGGCCATCGCGGCGCCCTGGGCCAGGTGCGGGGTGGAGGCGTGGGCGGCGTCGCCGGCCAGGACGATCCGGCCGACGTGCCAGGGCTCCTCGACGGTGACCTGGGAGATCCGCGAGTAGACCACGGCGGCCGGGTCGGTGATCTGCGCCAACGCCTCGGCGATCGGGCCGCCGAATCCGGCCAGCCGCTCGCGCAGCTGCTCGTGGGCGTGCTCCGGGTCCGGGCGGAAGTCCTCGGCCTCGGCGAAGACCGAGCCCAGGTACATCTGCTCCGTGCTGACCGGGGTGAGCAGCGCCTTGGCCTCAAGGTTGCCGGAGGACATCACCACGCCCTGCACCTCGGGCGAACGCGGCAGCGTGACACGCCAGTTGGCGAAGCCGGTGTACTCGGGGGCGTACTTCTCGCCGTACAGGTGGCGGCGCAGCGGCGAGCCGATGCCGTCGAAGCCGACGACCAGGTCGTAGCGGGCGCTGTGCCCGTCGGTGAGGGCGACCCGGACGCCGTCGGCGTTCTCGGTCAGGGTGTCGATGGTGGTGCCGAAACGGACCGTGGCGCCCGCCCTGACGGCGGCGTCGGCGAGGACGCGGGCCAGCGCCGGGCGCGGGATGCCGTTGTTGGAGGGGGCGTCGCCCATCCGGGGCTGCGGGATGGTCGCGAGGGTGGCGCCGGCCGGGTCGCAGATGGTCAGCACCTCCCACTCGAAGCCGGCGGACAGGCAGTCGTCCAGGACGCCGATCTCGCGCATCACGTGCAGGGCGTTGGACGGCTGGATGATGCCGACGCCGAGCGCCTCCAACTGCTCGCGCAGCTCGGCGACGTCGACGTGGTGGCCGCGTCCGGCGAGGGCGGTGGCGAGGGTGAGGCCGCCGATGCCGCCGCCGTGGACGAGGACGCGCAGGGGTGTGGTCATGAGGAGTGCTCCGGGAGGAAGTTCACGAGTGCGGATGGCGGCCGGCCGGGGATCGGAGGGTCAGCCGGCGGGCCTGGCGGCGAGGTCCATCAGGTGGTCGACGAGGGCGAGCAGCAGGTCCCGTCCGAAGGCACGCTCGCGCACGTCGCCGAGCAGCATCGGCACCTGCGGGTCGAGGTCGAGCGCGGCCCGGATCTCGTCGGGGGTGCGGGTGTTGGTGTTGTGGAAGCAGTTGATCGCGACCACGAACGGGATGCCCCGGCTCTCGAAGAAGTCGATGGAGGCGAAGCTGGTGTCCAGCCGGCGGGTGTCGGCGATGACGATCCCGCCGAGAGCGCCGTTGACCAGGTCGTTCCACATGAACCAGAAGCGTTCCTGGCCGGGCGTGCCGAACAGGTAGACGACCAGCTCGGGGCTGACCGTGATCCGGCCGAAGTCGAGCGCGACGGTGGTGGTGGTCTTCTGGTCGACGCCGGCCAGGTCGTCGACGCCGACGCTGGCCCGGGTCAGGTACTCCTCGGTGCGCAGCGGGGTGACCTCGCTGACCGAGCCGACCAGGGTGGTCTTGCCCACGCCGAAGCCGCCCGCGATCAGGATCTTGACGGCGGCCGGGGCGGCGGCGGGGTCGTCGATGGCGCAGTGGGGTGTTGCCATGTTCAGAGTCTCCGGAGTCCTTCGCGTACGGCCGTGAGCAGGCCGAGGTCCACGCCCCCGGCGGCCCGGGCCACCGAGAGCGGGGCCCGGGCGTTCAGCAGGCCCTGGGCGACCAGGTCGCCCAGCAGGATCTTGGTGACCGAGACCGGGAGGTCCAGGCCGGCCGACACCTCGGCGACGGCGATGGGGTGCCGGCAGCGTTCGAGGATCAGCCGGTGCTCGGGCTGGAGGCCGCGCGCACCGGCGCGGCTGCCCCGCGCCAGGGCAGCGTCGGCCTCCGCCTCGACCGTGGTGAGCACGGTGATGAGGGTGAGGTCGTCGCGCTCCGGCGCGGTCCGGCCGCGGGTGATCGTGTACGGGCGCACCATGCTGCCCGTCTCGTCCTCCGCGTCCTCCTCCTCCAGCTCGCTCCAGTGCGGCACCGCGCCGCGCCGCCAGCGGTCGTCCCAGCCGGGCTGCGGATCGGACTGAGGGTCGGAGGCCGGGACGGACTGCGGACCAGCCTGCCGGCCGTCGTCGCGGCCGTCCCCCCAGGCGTCGTTCCCGTACGGTTCCACCTGCGTCAGCCCCGGGTCCGGGCGGCGAAGGCGTCGAAGGACGCCGGGGCGGCGGGGGCACCGGGGGCGCCCTCGTTGCGGACGGGGGTGGTGAGCTTCTGGCCGACCTGCTGCACCAGGGTGTGCATCGCGACGGACATCACCTCGGCGTCGACCTCCTGGGAGGCGACCACGGCCAGGTGGGTGCCCTGGGCGGCGGCGATGATGAACAGCCAGCACTCGGCGAGCTCGACGATCACCTGGTGCACCGGTCCGCCGTCGAAGAGCTGCCCGACGCCCCGGGCCAGGCTCTGCTGGCCGGTGGCGACGGCGGCCAGGCGCTCGGCGTCGGCCCGCTCGATGGTGCGGGAGTGGCTGACCACGAGACCGTCGTCGGAGAGCAGGACGGCGTTCCTGGTCCCGGGCACCGAGTCGACGAGTCCGTCCAGCAGCCAGTCCAGGTCCTGGTGGGTGGCGATCGTGCGGTTCATTGCTGGTCATCCGTTCGTGTGGTTCGGGAATCCGCGGTCGGAAGGGCCCAGGGGGACGGGGCGGGTGTGGGGGAGGGGGCGGGCGGGGTGTCGGGCAGCAGGTGCTCGCCGCTGTCCTGGGCCCGGGCGGCGCGGGACTGGCGCTGGAAGGCGCCGATCGCCGCACCCGAGCGCCGCACCGGGCAGTCGGTGCGCTGGAACGGGCCCGCGGGCGCGGCGTTCTCGGCGGGCCGCTCGACCCACTGCGGCTGGGTGGGCGGGGGCACCCGCAGTTCGGCCGCCAGGCTGGCCTGCCGGACGCGCTGCGGCAGCGGGGGCTGGCCGCTCTCGGCCGGACTGAACGGCACCGAGGTCCGGTACTCGCGGCGCTGCCGCCGCTCGGCCAGCCGGTAGTGGTCGGCCGGGCGGTACTGCTCGTCGGCGTACGGGGCCTCGGCCTCGGTGACCCGGGCGTAGGCGATGTCCGGGTAGACCGGGGCGCCCTGGGTGGGGGCCGGGTCGGCCGGGGAGCTGTGCTCGATCGGCTGCTCCGACTGGGAGGGCGGCTGGGCGGCCGGGATCGGCTGCTCCGCCCCGTATGACGGCTCCGAGCCGACGGACGGTTCAGTGCCGTACGACGGCTCCGCGCCGAAGGGCTGCGCGGACGGGTACGCCTGCTCGGCCCGGAACGGCTGCTCCGCCTCGAACTGCGGCGCCGGGAGGGCCGCCTGAGCGTCCGGGGGCAGCGGCGGCTGCTGGACGGCCGCCGGCGGGAACGGCGCCTGCGGCAGCGGGACCTCCTGGAGCGTGGTCTCCGGCCCCGTCTCCTCCCCGGCACCCGGCGGGGCCAGCGGCAGCGGCACCGGAGCCGCCTGCGGGGCGAAGTCGCCCCGGGTGAAGGAGTCCACCGGCGCGACCGGCGGGCCGGCCGGCACCGGGGCGGGCGTCTCGTCGGAGGCCGAGCGCACGGCCCGGCGCGAGCGGCGCACCAGCGGGATCGGCTCGGTGGCCGTGCCGCCGGCGCCGTCCGGCAGCCCGGCGTCGCCGTCGAGGACCAGCTCGTCCGGAACGAGCACGACCGCCCGGGTGCCGCCGAAGGCGGACGGGCGGAACTCGATCCTCAGCCCGTGCAGGGCGGCCAGCCGGGAGACCACGTGGAAGCCGAGGCGGATGTCGTCGGCCCGGGCCAGCACGTCGGTGCGCGGGGGCCGGCTCATCAGCTCGTTGGCGGTGTCGTACTGCTCCGGGTCCATGCCGAGGCCGCGGTCCTCGATCTCGATCGCGAGCCCGCGGCCGACCACGGCGGCGCGCACCTCGACCGGCGTGGGCGGCTTGGAGAAGGTGGTGGCGTTCTCCATCAGCTCGGCGAGCACGTGTGCCACCGGGCCGACGGCCCGTTCGGAGAGCCACGGGTGGCCCTCGATGTCGATCGAGATCCGGCGGTAGTCCTGCACCTCGCCCTGCGCGGCGCGCAGCACGTCCAGCAGCGGGACGGGCTTGCGCCAGCGCCGCTGCGGCTGGCCGCCGGCCATGATGACGAGGTTCTCCTCGTAGCGGCGCAGGCGGGCGGTGAGGTGGTCGAGGTCGAAGAGGCCCTCCAGGACCTCCGGGTCGTCGTGCCGGCGCTCCAGCTCGTCCAGCTTGCGCAGCTGGCGGCCGATCAGCAGCTGGGTGCGGCGGGCGATGCGCTGGAGCAGCCGCTCGAAGCCGCGGTGCTGCTCGGCCTGGCCCACGGCGGCCTTCAGGGCGGCGGAGCGGGCGAGGTTGAGCGCCTGGCCGAGGCGGGCCAGCTCGTCGGTGCCGTTGCCGTGCGGGCCGGCCGTGATGCTGTGGCTCTCGGCCTCGACGTCCACCTGCTCGCCGCGGCCGAGGCGGTCGACCACCTCGGGCAGGGTGCGCTGCATGTCCTCGGCCTGGGTGTGCAGATCCTTGATGCGGCGGCGCAGCGACCGGCTCAGGCGCCAGGAGGCGATGACGACCGCGATGACCGTGACCAGGCCGATGGCGGTGGTCAGCACCACGCGGGTGAGCATGCCGATGATGGCGGTCTTGGCGACCTCGATGATGCCGTTGGTGCGGTCCTCCAGTGCCTTGACCAGCGGCGGGTTGAGCCCGTCGATGGCCTGGCGCCACTGGTCCTGCGTCGCCGGGACCTTGACCGTGCCGCCGGCGTCGGCCGCGGTGGGCTTGAGCAGGGCCTGCTCGACGGCGGCCTTGGCCTGCCAGGACGGGCTGTTGACCAGCTCGTGCCAGGCCGGTGCCTCGGAGTCCGGGATGTACGGGATGACCTGGACGTTGAGCAGGTGGTCCTGCGTGCCGATCAGCTGCTGGACCTGCTGGTAGTCGGTGGCGGACAGCCGCCCGGTGGGCCAGCCGCGGGCCAGGATGGCGTCCTCGCGGGAGAGCATCTCCTTGACCCAGAAGGCGTTGACCAGGGTCTTGGACAGCCAGGCGACCTCGCCGGTGTCGACCCGGCTGAGCGCGGTGAACAGCCGCAGGTCGACGCTGATCAGGTCGGTGTAGTAGGCGAAGACGCTCTGCTGGTCGGTGGTGCCGCGGTCGACGGCGGAACGCTGCTCGGCCAGCTTGCCCATGGCCTGGCGGGCCTCGATGACGGCCGCGCGGATCTCGGCGGGGGCGTTGTCGGCGGTCGCCCCGGAGAGGGTCTGGAACTGGCGTACCGCGTCGTCGGTCAGCTGCCGCTGGTGACGCAGCTGGTCGGCGTTGGAGCCGGGCCGGGCGAGCGCCTCGGCACTGAGCCGGCGCTCCTCCTGGAGGTTGTAGTAGACGATGTTGGACGGCTGGCCGGCCTTCTGCGCGATGGTGGCCTGGTCGGCCAGCCGCTGGAAGTCGGAGACGGTCTCACCGCTGGTCACGGCCCAGAGGGCGACCAGGGCGATGCTGGGGACGACGGCCAGGACGAGCAGCGCCGTCCGCAGGGACAGGCGTGGACGCCTGCGGGGGCCCTTCGGCGTCGGGGGCCGCCGATTCGCACGCGCGCGCAGAGCTGACTCCTTGAGGCTGGCGGCCGGCCGGTGAGGGGCGGGCCGTCCGGGGCGTGGGATTTTTGACGAAGCGATATTAGTCATACCGTGTGATTGGAGTGAAAGTCCGTTCGCCGCCTGGGCCGGGCTTGTGCACGCGGCGTCCACAATGTCATTCAGTCGTTGACTGTACGTATGCGGAGCAGGCGGCTCCGGACTTGCTTGACACAGTGTCAATGCGGCGCGCGGCCGCTGGATGGCCGTCATGTGAAAACTGTGTGACGCCCTTCCGGGAGGCGCTCGGCGGTGCGGTGGGCGGGTCGTCCGTGGACGAGCGGACGCCCCTCGGCGGGCCGGCGCGCGGGATCGGGCGGCCTCCGGCTCCGCCCCCGGCACCCGCCCGGCAGCCTCCGGACCGCGGTCGTGCAGGGCGTGCGGCCGTGGACGCGCCCCCGGGGGAGCCTTCTCCCTGCGGGACGCCCCGGTGCTCACCGCGGACGTCCGGGCGGTGCCGGGCGCCGTCGCACCGGCCGCCGCGGGCTCCGCCGACGCCGACGACGGCCGCCGCGCGGAAGGCATGATGGGCCGATGACTTCCTCCCTCCCCACCCGCAGCCAGGCCGTGGCCGAGGCCCTGGCGGCGGCCGGCGTCCCCGGTGGGATCCGCCTCCTGCCCGACTCCGCGCGCACCGCGGCCGAAGCCGCCGCCGCGCTCGGCTGCGAGGTCGGCGCCATCGCGAACAGCCTGGTGTTCCTCTGTGACGGTGCGCCGCTGCTGGTGATGACCAGCGGTGCCCACCGGGTCGACACCGTCCACCTGGCCGGGCGGTTGGGAACCGGCCCGATCGAGCGCGCCACCGCCGTCCAGGTCCGCGAGGCCACCGGCCAGGCCATCGGCGGCGTCGCCCCGACCGGCCACCCGGCCCGGCTGCGCACCGTGGTCGACACCGCGCTGCAGCAGTACGACGTGCTCTGGGCGGCCGCCGGGCACCCGCACACGGTCGTACCGATGACGTACGAGGAGTTGCTGCGGGTGACAGCCGGAACCCCGTCCGTCGTCACGCCTGGCTGAACCCCGTCCGTCAGCCGGATGGCGGATGTCGAGCTGCGGGTTCCGTGGCCGGCCACATACTGGAGGAGTGGGAGGGACCCGGGCGTCATTTTCGCCTCCGGCCCCGCCGGTATGGAACCCGACCACGAACGGCAGATCCGGTGCCGCAACCCCGTCTCTCCTGGGCGCAGTCGCCTCGGCGGCGGCCTGAGCGAGCGGAGCACCGGTGCGACGAGAGAAAGAAGCCGCACAATGAGTTACTTCGACCGTCGAGACCATGGCAACGGACGTCGGAACCGCCGTCGTCGTCGCTCCAACCGCCGTCGTCGTTTCGGCATGTGGTGACGGAGGGACCGGTACGGGTCGCTTCT
This sequence comes from Kitasatospora sp. NPDC057542, assembly GCF_042801945.1. Classification (NCBI taxonomy): domain Bacteria; kingdom Bacillati; phylum Actinomycetota; class Actinomycetes; order Kitasatosporales; family Streptomycetaceae; genus Kitasatospora; species Kitasatospora sp. NPDC057542. The sequence goes on along the minus strand of NZ_JBHVFE010000004.1, from coordinate 27,683 downwards.
GGCAACCCGTCATAGTTTCCAACCCCGGGGCCGGCGGTTCCACCGCCGGCCCCATCATCGTGAACGGGGTGCGCCATGCACGGTGCGACGGCCTCGGGGAACCGAACGGAGGAATCCGACGGGAGGACGGACGAGGGGGGGAACGAGGGGCCGGACCGGGAGGTCGACGAGAGGCCCGACGGTACCGGCGCGCAGGGGCCGGTGGCGGACTCGCCGGCCATCCCGCTGCGCGGACTGTTCCACCGGTTCTGGCCCTGGGTGCGCCCCGACGCGCGCTGGCTCCCGGTGGCCGCCGTCCTGCTCGTTCTCGGAGCGTTCGGCGAGGTCGTCTCGGTCTGGCTGTTCAAGGACCTCATCGACGACGTCCTCGTCCCACGGCGTTTCGCCGACTTCTGGCCGCTCGCCGGCGCCATGCTCGGCGCCGCCGTCGCGGCCGCCCTGTTCGCCTTCGCGGGCACCTACACGAGCACCTGGATCGCCGAACGCTACATGCTGCGGCTGCGCACCGACACCCTCGCCCACCTGCACACCCTGCCGCCGGACACCCTGGAGACCCGCTGGCGCGGAGACCTGGTGGCCCGGATGACCGCCGACATCGCGGCGATCGAACAGATGGTGGCGACCGGCATGGTCGAGGGCGCCGTGGCCGGCATCAGCCTGCTGCTGTTCATCGGCGCCGCGTTCTACCTCAGCTGGCCGCTCACCGTGGCCGCGCTGCTCGTCGCCCCCCTGTTCATCCTCTCCACCAGCCTGTTCGGGCGGCGCATCCGCGCCCGCGAACGCCAGGTCCAGCGCCGCGCGGGCGGCATCACCGCACTGCTGGAGGAAAGCCTGCGCAACGCCGTGATCACCCGGACCTACGGGCAGGAGCACCGCGAGGTCGAACGGGTCCACCGCGAGGGCCGGGCCCTGCTCGACGCCGAACTCGCCGCCGCCCGCGTCTCCGACCTCTACCAGCCCTTCCTCAGCGTGCTGCAACTGCTCGCCGCGCTGGTCGTGGTGGGCGTCGGCGCGCTGGAGGTCATCCACGGGAAGCTGAGTCTCGGCGGACTGCTCGCCTTCGCGGCCTTCATGGCCCAGCTCTTCGAGCCGGTCCAGCAGCTCGCCGCACTCGTCCCGCTGGCCGGCGCCGCCTGCGCCTCCGGCGAGCGGGTCCTGGAACTGCACGACATGACCAGCCCGGTACGGGAGAGCGACGGCGCCCGGGACGTCGGGCTGGTGCGCGGCCGGGTCACCTTCGAAGGCGTCCGCGTCGCCTACCCGGGCAGCAACGGCAGCACCGGCCCGCCCGTCCTCGCCGGCGTGGCCTTCGACGTCCCGCCCGGCGAGACCCTGGCCCTCGTCGGGCCCAGCGGCAGCGGCAAGTCCACCCTCGCCAAGCTCCTCGTCCGCTTCCTCGACCCGGAGGCGGGCACCATCCGCCTCGACGGCCACGACATCCGCGGCCTCACCCTCGCCTCGCTGCGTCACGCCGTCACCCTGCTCCCGCAGCAGGCCCCGCTCTTCCACGCCACCATCGCCGACAACATCGCCTACGGCCGCCCCGGCGCCCCACAGCCCGAGATCGAACGCGCGGCCCGGACCGCCGGCGCCCACGACTTCGTCACCGCCCTCCCGGACGGCTACGGCACGACCATCGGCGCCGACGGCTTCCAGCTCTCCGGCGGCCAGAGCCAGCGCATCGCCATCGCCCGCGCCCTACTGCGCGACACCCCGGTCCTCGTCCTCGACGAACCCACCACCGGCCTCGACCCGCACACCGTCGAGCAGCTCATCCCCCCGCTGCGCCGCCTGATGGCCGGGCGCACCACTGTCCTGATCACCCACGACCGGGCCCTCCTGTCGCTGGCCGACCGGGTGCTCACCATCGGTCCGCCGGGCGCAGACCGCCAGGGTGCCGGCCTCCGGGGCACCGGCCCGGACACCGGTGCGGGTATTCGCCCGGTCGCGAGCCTGGTCGCCGTGCTCCGGGCGCTGCGGGATCGTTGAGGCCCGGGCGTCGGAGCGCTGCCCCCGGCCGGGGGATACTGCCGCAATGCTGTTGACGTGGATCGCCGAGCTGGCCGACGAGCCGCTCGCGCTGGAGCCGGACGACCACCCGGTGGAGTGGGAGACCAACACCTGGTGGCTGAGCGCCGAGGTCGAGGACCGGCAGGCGCTGACGACCGAGGAGGTGGTGGACGCCTTCGAACGGACCGCCGCCCTGCTCCGGGAACGGGTCCGGGCGCTGGGCCACGACGGGCCGGCCACGTTCTACGTCTGGCACGACGACCAGGCCGGGCAGCTGCGGTGCTCGACCGGGTCGGTCGGCGCGGACGACCTGCCGTTCCGCGGCGCGTACGAGCCGGTGGCGGACCTCGGGCCGATCGTCGCGGACTTCCTGGCCGACGAGGAGCCCGGCGTGACCAGGCTGACGGACGAGGCGGACGAACAGGAGTCGGTGATCGGATTCTTCCCCGTCTGGGTCCGTGACGTCGGAAACGCCGGGGCCGTCGGGGCGGCGGACTATGCGCCGAGGTAGTGCAGGACGGCCAGGATGCGGCGGTTGTGGTCGGTGGTGCGGGGCAGGTCCAGCTTGTCGAAGACGGCGTTGAGGTTCTTCTCCACCGCGCTCAGCGAGACGTGCAGCCGCTGGGCGATGGCGGCGTTGGTCCAGCCCTCGGCGAGCGCCTCCAGGACGCTGCGCTCGCGCGGAGTGAGCCGGGCCAGCGGATCGGTGCGCGTGGTGCGCACCACCAGCCGGCGGACCACCTCCGGGTCGATCGCCGCGCCGCCCGCCGCGACCCGCACCAGGGCGTCCAGGAACTCCTCGACCTCGGCCACCCGGTCCTTCAGCAGATAGCCGACCCGCTCCGCGCCCGCGTCCAACAGCCTGGCCGCGTAACCGCGTTCGATGTGCTGGGAGAGCACCAGCACGCCCACCTCCGGCCAGCGCTCACGGATCTCCACCGCTGCCCGCAGCCCCTCGTCGGTGTGGGTCGGCGGCATCCGGATGTCCACCACCACGACGTCCGGCCGCTGTTCGGCCACCGCCGCCGTCAGCGCCGTCGCATCGCCCACCGCGGCCAGCACCTCGTGCCCCTCCTCGACGAGCAGGCGGACCAGGCCCTCCCGCAGCAGGGTCGAGTCCTCGGCGAGGGTCACGCGCATGGCAGCTCCGCGGTGATGACGGTGGGGCCCCCGGCGGGGCTGTGGACGTGGAGGGTACCGTCCAGCGCGGCGACCCGCCCACGCAGGCCGGTCAGGCCGCTGCCCGACGGGTCCGCGCCACCACCGCCGTCGTCCTCCACCCGTACCGTGAGCAGGGTGGCGGTCCTCTCGACCCGGGCCGAGACCGCCGAGGCGGCGGAGTGCTTGGCCGCGTTGGTGACGCACTCCGACACCACGAAGTACGCCGCCGTGCGCACCGGTTCGGGCAGCGGGCCGGCCACCTCGTAGCGGAGCCGCAGCGGGACGGGGCACCGCTCGGCCACCCCGCCCAGCGCCTCCTCCAGCCCCAGGGTGTCCAGCGCCGACGGGTACGCCCGCCAGGCCACCTCGCGCAGCTCGGTCAGCACCTCCTGCGCCTCCTTGTGGGCCTGGCGCAGCAGCGCCTCCGTCCGCTCCGGGTCCCGGTCGCGGCCCAGGCCGCGCCGCGCCCGGCCGAGCAGCATCGCCAGCGCCACCACCCGCTGCTGCACGCCGTCGTGCAGGTCCCGCTCGATCCGCCGCCGCTCGGTGTCCACCGCCTGCACCACCGCGGCCCGGCTGTCCGCCAGTTCGGCGATCCGGTGGCGCAGCAGCTCGGCCTCGGACGGTCCGAAGCACTCCCGGGCGGTCCTGGCGTCCAACGCGGCCAGCGAGAACAGGCCCTGCACGGCCAGGAAGAGCAGCACCCCGCCGAGCAGCACCTGGGTCGCCAGCTCCTCCCAGCCGAGCGAGCCGCGCAGCACCCCGCCGACCAGCAGCACGGCCAGCACCGTCCCGAAGACCAGCAGCCCCAGCACCACCCCGGCGACCAGCCCGCCGCCGCTGCGCACCACCAGGTAGCGCAGCAGCCTGCGGTCGTCCGCCCGGTAGTGGCGGGGGAAGCGGTCGCCGAAGAACGCGCTGCGCCGGGCCCGTTCCACGGCGGCCAGCCGGCGTACCCCGGACAGCAGGGCCGGCGCCGCGTACGGGCGGGTGCGCGGCCAGAGCAGGAACGGGCCGAGGGCGACGGCCGCGAGGAGGAGGTACAGCGCGGCGAGGACGGCGCTCGGGCAGCCGATCAGAACTCCGGCGGCCCGGCGCGGCCATGACGTGGTGTCTGCTCCATCCCCCTGCACGGGGTCCGAGCTTACGGGGCCTGCCGGGGCTACGGGGCCCGCCGGGGTTGTGGGGTCTGCCGGGCCGCTCACCGGGCGCGGCGGTGCTGGGCGGCGCTGTTGCGTCCGCGCCAGCGCATCGCGACGTACCCGGCCACGGCCACCACGACCAGCACCAGGACCGCCTTGGAGAGCAGGCCGACGTACGTCTCCACCACGTCCCAGCGGTCCCCGAGCAGGAACCCGGCCATCACCAGCACGCTGTTCCACACCAGGCTGCCGATCGTGGTCAGCATGACGAACGCGGGAAGCGGCATCCGCTCGACCCCGGCCGGCACGGAGATCAGGCTGCGGAAGATCGGCACCATCCGGCCCAGCAGCACCGCCTTCGTCCCGTGCCGGGCGAACCAGGCCTCGGTGCGCTCCAGGTCCGAGGCCTTGACCAGCGGCAGCCGGGCCCAGATCGCGTGCATCCGCTCCCGGCCGAACAGGGCGCCCAGCCAGTAGAGGACGACGGCTCCGGCGACCGAACCGAGGGTGGTCCAGGTCAGGGCGGAGGCGAGGCTGATCACGCCCTGCCCTGCGGCGAAGCCCGTCAGCGGCAGGATCACCTCGCTGGGCAGCGGCGGGAACAGGTTCTCCAGCGCGATCGCCAGGCCCGCCCCGGGGCCGCCCATGGTGTCCACCAGGTCGGCGGCCCAGCCGGCGAAGCCGTCGGCGGGCTGCTGGGCGATGGCGAGGACGGTGTGCTGCATGCGGGGCTCCAGGGTGGTCGGGGCGCCGGCGCTGGTGCGTCCGGCTCTGTTCTCCACGCTAGAAATCGCAGGTCAGCGGCGGTATGAGGGTTTCCGGCGAACCTCCTGCGGGAAACCGCACCGCCGCGCCCTGCGGCTTTCCGCAGGGCGGCTTATCCAGTGGCGACGGCCGCGGTCGTCTTGTCAGGATGTCTCCATGAACGACGCCTTCACCCTGGCCTGGCAGTACACCGCCGGACTCGTCCACCCCGAGGGACTGCCGATGGCCGCCGCCGAACTGCTGGCGGCGGGTGTCGGCGAGGAGTCGCCCGCGCTGTGCGAGCTGGCGGGGCGGCGGGGCCGTGGCGAGCCCTCGGCCGAGCTGACGGAGCTGCTGTGGCAGGCGATGGCCGAGCTCGGCCTGCCGGTGCCGGACGACGACCTCGTCCGGCGCTGCGTGCTGCACCGCACGGCGGCCCGGCTGACGTCGGGGGAGATCACGCCGGGGGAGGCCGTCGTCAGGCTCTGGCACCTGGGCGGCTCGAACGCGACCGCGGCGGGAGAGCGGCTCGTGGAGGTGGTCGACCAGCTCTGCTGCCCGGACTGCCTTGACGGCTGGGCGCCCGGGACGCAGCAGACATGGGAGCAGGAACTGAGGGCGGCGGCCGTCGCGGTGACGGCCGAACCCGACCACGAACTCACCGCTTCCTGGTACCGGGACTGACCACCCCCGCACCGCGCCACCGGGCACCGCAGGGGCCCCGCCCCACCTCGGGCCGGCTCAGCGGTTCAACGCGGCCACGGTCTCCCGGGTCAGCTCCCGCGCCCGGGCGACGGTGGCCGTCAGCTCGGCCGCAGACCCGCCGGGCGCGGCGAGCAGGCCGCGCACGCGCGGGCCGAAGTCCGGTGGGGTGTCGGGCAGTTGCTCAGCGGCGGCCAGGGCGCCCTTCTCGTTGAGGCACCAGCGGCGGTGATGGGCGTACAGGGCCTGGACCAGGATGCCGACGGCGCGGGACAGGCAGAGCGAGACGTGCAGGGCGTCGGCGCGGGCGGCGCTCTTCGCGGCGGTGTCGAGCAGGAAGCCGGCCTCCCAGGCGGCCGCGGTGAGGGCCCCGCGCAGCGGCTCCGGGTAGTCGGCGGTCTGCTCCTTGAGCCGCGCCAACTCCCCGGTGGGGTCGGCCAGCGGCTGCCCGAGGGCGACCTCGCCCGGGTAGCAGGGCGACCAGAAGCCGAGCGGGTGGCCGGCCTGCGTCCCCACCTCGTAGCGGCCCTCCCGGCAGTCCGCCCACACCTGCCCGACCCGGTCGAGGTCCCGCAGGATCCAGTCCACGGCGACACCGTCGACCCGCAGCCACGCCCCGCCGTTCACCCACGGGCCCCAGCCGCCCGGGCCGGCCACCTCGACCTCCGGCCCGGCGAGCGCCCGCAGCGCGTCGAGGTCGAGGCCGCCCCGGTAGTACACCCCGAGGTCCCAGTCCGACTCCGGCCGCTCCTCGCCCCGCGCCCGGCTCCCGCCGAGCATCACCCCCACCACGCCCGGCACGCGGGTGAGTTGGCCGGCCATGTCCTCGATGATCGCGCGCATGGGGGAGAGTCTGGCAGGTGGTGCGGCGCCCGGCCGGGGAATTCCGGGTGCCCGGCGCGCTGGGGAAGGCCGGAAGGGCCGGGCGGTCAAGGGGAGTTCGGTGCTGTGAAGTGCCGTGTCGGCGTTGCGGCGGCGTCTGCGGAGGTGTCACCACTCCTCGCCACTCTCAACGTATAGCGCACGGGGGGCCTTGCGGCAAGGCCCCGGTGATGCCGCAGAATCACCGGCTCAGGGACGCAGTCTGCACGAACGGGGAGTCACGAAGTGCGAGTGGTGTTGTCGACGTACGGGTCGCGCGGGGACGTCGAGCCGATGGCCGCGCTGGCGTTGCGGCTGAAGGAACTGGGCGCCGAGGTACGGGTGTGCGCGCCGCCGGACGACGAGTCCTCGGCGCGGCTGGCCGAGGCCGGAGTGGAGCCGGTGCCGGTCGGGCAGTCGGTGCGCTCACTGGTCAGCGGGCCGCCCCCGGCACCCTCGGACCTCCCCAAGCGCGCCGCCCGGCTGGTCGAGCAGTTCCACGCGGCGGTGCTCGGAGCGGCCGAGCCGGGCGGCGCGGTGGTGGCCACCGGCCTGTTCCCGGCGGTGGCCGGCGCACAGGCGGCGGCCGAGCAACTGGGCGCCCGCTTCGCGTGCGTCGCCCTCCAGCCGACCATGCTGCCCTCCCCGCACCACCGGCCGTTCGAGTACCCGATGCGGCCGTACCCGCCGGAGGTGACCGCCCCCCGGGAGCTGTGGGAGCTCAACATCGGGACGATGAACGCCCTGTTCGGCGAAGCGGTCAACACCCACCGGGCGGCGGTCGGGCTGCCGCAGGTCGACAACGTCCGGGACCACGTCCTCACCGGACGGCCGTGGCTGGCCACCGACCCGCTGCTCGACCCATGGCCCGGCTCCGAGGGGGACGGCGGGGTCTGGCCCGAGGTGGTGCAGACCGGCGCGTGGATCCTGCCGGACGAACGCCCGCTGCCCGCCGACCTGTCGGCCTTCCTGGCGGCCGGCGACGCACCGGTGTACGTCGGCTTCGGCAGCATGCCGCTGCGCGACCCGGCGGACGCCGCCCGGACCGCCGTCGAGGCCGTCCGGGCGCAGGGCCGGCGGGTGCTGCTCGGCCGCGGCTGGGCCCGACTCGCCGAGGTGGACGGGGCCGAGGACTGCTTCGTGGTCGGCGAGGTCAATCAGCAGGCACTGTTCCCGAAGGTCGCCGCCGTCGTCCACCACGGCGGCGCGGGCACCACCACCACGGCCGCCCGGGCCGGCACGCCCCAGGTGCTGGTCCCGCAGATGGTGGACCAGCCGTACTGGGCCGCGCGGGCGGCGGAACTGGGCATCGGCGTCGCCCACGACGGCCCGACCCCGACCACCGAAACCCTCACCGCCGCCCTCCGTCACGCCCTCGCCCCCGCCACCCGTGAGCGCGCCGCCGCCCTCGCCGCCGGCATCCGCTCGGACGGCGTAGCGGTGGCCGCGAAGCTGCTGCTGGGCTGAGCGGTGGGCGAGGAGTGGGAAGTCGACGGGGCCGACTTCCCACTCCGCAAACCGCTGGTAGGGCAGGTGGCCGCCCTCCGCGAGTACCTCGCCGTGCTGGACGAGGCCCTGCCCCTGATCGAGGACGAGTACGGCGCCTCCTACTTCACGGACCTGCGGACGATGGCCGCGATGGTGGCCGAACGCCACCCGCTCGGCGTGGAGGAGCAGGCCTCCTAGCCGGCCGCCGTACCCCGGGCACGCCGCAGGGCGAGGTGCGTCAACCAGGCCGGCCCGAAGGTGAACGGTGCGGCGGTGTCCTCCGGCGGGCCGGGGACGGCGACGCAGACCGCGTCGACCGCCAGCGGCGCCCAGGGGCCGAGCACGAGGTGCCGGGCGAGCACGTTGCCCGGCGCGAGCTTCGCCACGAAGGGGACCAGGAACCCCACCACCGCGAGGGGGACCGTCGCACCGGTGTGCTTCACCGCCTCGAAGACCGTCCAGGCGAGCAGTACCAGTCCCAGCCCGCCCTGCCGCCTGCCTCGCCGGAACCCCGTCAGCCGTCACCGCTCCAGCCAGCCACGGGCCGGTTCCTCAGGAGGCCGTTTCCCTCATGAGGCCGGTTCGGTCAGGAACTTGGAGCCGGCGTCCGGGAGCTTGTTGCCGTCCCTGTCGAAGAACTGCCAGGACTTCGCCCGCAGGGTCCCCGGGCGGGCCACCACCATCGCGCGGACGGGGGAGTCGGCCACGGTGACGAACGGCGGCTCGGTGGTGGAGCCGTCCGCCCAGGTCACCACCACCCGGCCGACGTCCGGGCCGAGCGAGAGCAGCACCACGTCGAGCGGGGCCACGGTGTCGTCCTTGCCCCGGTGGCCGACCATGCCGCCGCCGAAGCTCGTCCTGCTGCGCGGGTCCACCTTGCCCGGGGCCGCCTGGGTGCCCTCGGAGTCATGGCCGAGCCGCACCCCGTCCACCGTGAAATAGACGTTGACGACATCGGAGTCGGGCTGCCAGTACTGCCGAACGAAGTCCTCCGTCGGCCTGGGGACCGCCGGGTCGTACCGGCTGCGCTCCTCCCACACCGCCGTCGCCTGCTCGAACGCCCGCTCCTGCGGGGCCTCGGGCCACAGCGACTCCCACAGCTGCCACTGCTTGCCGTCCGGGGTCCGGTCCTGGCCCAGCAGCACCCGGACCGGGGTGAGCGGGTCTCGCACCGCGGGGGTCGCGCTCGTCGCGGGGGCGGTCGCCGGGGCGAGCACGGCGCCGGTGCCCGCCGGGCCGATCCCGTGGGCGGGAACCGGGTTCGGGCGCAGCTGCGCCAGTACCCCGCCGGTCAGGGCCACCACCGAGGTCAGTGCCACGGCGCCGACCACCGTCCGGCGGCGGTGCCGCAGCCGGCGGCCGCCCGCCACGATGTCCGCCACCGGGGCCGGGCCGATCCGCGCGCCGGCCGCCGCCTCGGCCAGGCCGAGCCCCACCCACAGGTCCTTGCCGTCGTCCACGCCCGCACCCACTCCGTCCGGCTCCCGGTTCATGCCACTCCTCCGATCCGTGTCGTTTCCTTGAGCTCCACCAGCGCCGTGACCTGCCGCAGCCGTGCGATGCCCTTCGCCGCGTGGCTGCGCACCGCGCCCACCGAACACCCCATGGCGGCCGCCGTCTGGCTGTCGCTCAGGTCCTCCCAGTGCCGCATCACCACCGCCTCGCGCTGGCGCGGCGGCAGGGTGGCCAGCGCGGCCAGCAGGGCCCCTCGCTGGTCGGAGCGGGCGAAGCCGTCCTCCACCCCCGGTGCGTCCGGCACCGTCTCCACCAGCAGCTCCGGCGCCCGGCGGCGCCAGCGGCGGGCGTGCTGGTTGACCAGGATCCGCCGCACGTAGGCGTACGGATCGTCGGCCCGGCGCACCTTCGGCCAGGCCGCGCAGGCCTTCTCGGCAGCGGACTGCACCAGGTCCTCGGCCGCGTACTGCTCGCCGGCCAGCAGGTACGCCGTCCGCACCAGGCGTGGCCAGGCCGCGACGATGAACGCCTGGAACCCGTCGTCCTGATCGCTCTTCGCTTCTCTCATGAGCACTTCCGAGCACCTCCTTCACCCGTCCAGAGCCCGGGGGCGGCCGCAAGCGCTTACCGGTGGCTGTGGCGGCTTCACATTGCCCGGGAGCGACGGCGCGGGCACTACCATCCGCCGGGTGATCATTTCTCATGACGTAGCGGGCAGTGGGCCCGCCGTGGTGCTGCTGCACTCCTCGGTGTGCGACCGGCGGATGTGGGACGCGCAGTGGCAGCCGCTGATCGACGCCGGGTATCGGGTGGTCCGCTGCGACTTCCGCGGCTTCGGCGACACGCCGCTCGCGGACGGCCCGTACAGCGACACCGGGGACGTCCTGGCACTCCTCGACCACCTGGGCATCGAGACCGCCGCCCTGGTCGGCGCGTCCTACGGCGGCCGGATCGCCCTGACGGCGGCCGCGCTGCGCCCCGCGGCGGTCACCAAGCTGGCGCTGCTCGGCGCGGGCATGCCCGGACACCAGCCCAGCGACACCCTGCGCGCCTTCGGCGGCCGGGAGGACGAGCTGATCGAGGCCGGGGAGATCGACGCGGCCGTCGAGCTGAACGTCGAGTCCTGGCTCGGCCCGGAGGCCGACGAGCAGGCCCGCGCGGACGTCCGCCGGATGCAGCGCCACGCCTTCGACGTCCAGATGGAGGCGACGTTCGGCTCCGACCGCGAGGACGTCGACCTCGGCCGGATCACCGCCCCCACGCTGGCCGTGTCCGGCGCCCACGACTTCCCGGACTTCCGCGACATCGCCGCGACCCTCCCCGCCGTCCTCCCCGATGCCCGCCACCAGGAACTCCCCTGGGCGGGCCACCTCCCCAGCCTGGAACGCCCGGCCGACACCACCGACCTGCTGCTCGCCTTCCTCCGCGAGCCCGCCCCGGCCGCGCAGTAGCACCCCCGGCCCGCCCACCCACCGGAGCCCCGCTGGACCCGGCCGGAGTGGGAAGTCGGCCCGGCCGACCTTTCACTCCGCGGCTGGTTTCAGCAGGTGGCGGAGGGCTGTGGGGGTGTGGCCGAGGTGGTGGCGGAGGGTGCGGGTGAGGTGGGCCTGGTCGGCGTAGCCGAGGTCGGTGGCGAGGGTGGCGAGGCTGGGTTCGCCGGCTTCGAGGCGGTCGAGAGCGCGGGTGATGCGGACGTGGTGGCGGTGGTGGGTGAGTGAGACGCCGAGTTCGCGGGGGAAGGCGCGGCTCAGGCGGTACGGGGAGACGCCCAGGAGCTCGGCGAGGGACAGCAGGGTGCGGGAGGCCGGGTGGTCCTCGGCGATCGCCTCGCGGGCCGCTGCGACCAGGGCGCGGTCGCGGGCGGCGGACGGGCGGGCCGCCGCGGGTGTCGGCCCGAGGGCCGTACGGGTGACGGCGGTGGCCAGCAGTCCCAGCAGCTGCTCCGTGACGGCGTAGTCGACGTCCCCGGAGCGGGCGGTGGCGAGGAGGCGGCGGTGGGCGAGGCCGAGTCCGGGATCGACGTAGAGCGTTGCGGCGCCCGGCCCGGGGTCATCGCCGGCGAGGGAACGCCAGAGCGCGGGCGTCACACTGATCGAGGTGCACCGGTCGCCGCCGCTGGGGTGGGCGAAGCTCTCCTCCTCGCCCGGTGTGCCGAGGTAGCCGAGGTTCGGGTCGAGGTCGGCGGCCACCCCGGCGGCGCGACGGCGGAAGCGGCCGTGCCGGACCAGCACCATGCGGTGGCCACGGTGGACCTCCGGCGGGGACCAGCGGGCGTGATCGCTGCCGCAGGCGACCGCGCTGATGTCGAAGTCGGGCCGGGTGGCGACGGGTTCGGCGGTGAGCACGGTCGGCAGGGTACGGGCGGGGTCTGACACCCGGGTCGGTCCGACGGCCCCCTGCAAGGATGTTCAAGACCGGCACGGCGGGCCGGCGGCAGGCTGTGCACAGCAACAGCACCCGCATTCACCCGCAACCGCAGGAGCCCGCACCATGTCCGTGCTGAACCAGCCCGCCACGATCGTCCTCGACAGCGCCGACCCGCTCGCGCTCGCCGCCTTCTACCAGAAGGCCACCGGGTGGGAACTCACCCACAGCGACGAGGACTTCGCCTCCCTCGCCCCGGCCGGCGCCGCGCCCGGGCTGGCCTTCGTCCGGGTGGACGGCCACCGTGCGCCGGGCTGGCCGGAAGGCGGCGCGCGGCTGCACCTCGACTTCGCCGTCGCCGATCTTCCGGGAGCCGTCGGGGAGTTGCTGGCCCTCGGGGCCACCCGGCCCGCGTTCCAGCCGGGGGAGGGGCAGTGGGTGGTCCTGCTCGACCCGCAGGGTCACCCGTTCTGCCTGGCGCCCTCCGCCGCCGGCGACTGACCGTCCGGGTCGAGGCGGGCGAGGAGCGTGCGGCACTGGCGCTGAAGCTTCTCGTCCTCCTCGATGCTCCCGAACCGGCCTCCCCGCTGTGGCAGTTCGAGCTGTGCGCGCAGCAGCGGGACGGCCGGTGCGGCGGCGGCGCCCATCCGCTCCAGGCAGGCCGCGACGTGGCCGCCGGTGGAGGAGTTGTTCTCCCAGGCCGGGAGGAGCGCGTCGAGGACCGCCGGGATCTCGGGGGCGCCGCCGATGTCCCAGAGCGCGGTGGCGCAGTGGACGCGAACCCAGTCGTAGTCGTTGGCGAGCAGTTCACGCAGCCGGGGCAGGGCGGCCGTCGCTGCCGGGCCGATCTCGCCGAGGAGGTCCACGACCGTGAACAGTCCGAAGGGGCTGTCGGTGCCGAGCAGTTCGAGCAGTGGCGGCAGGACCTCTTCCGCGTCGCCCTCGACCGCCCGGAGCGCGCCGAGGGCGACGGGGCGGACCCTGGCCTCCGGTCCGTGTGCCAGGGCGCGGATCCGTGGCAACGCGGGGGCGGCCGCCGGGCCGAGTCGTTGCAGGGCCTGGAGCGCGGATTCGGCGATGCCCCACTGTCCTTCCCGGACGGCCGCGTCGAGGGCCTCCGTGAGGGACGGGAGCACCGCCGCGTCGCCGAGCACCCCCAGGGCACCCACGACCGACCGCACCTCCATCTCGATCCACTCCCGGGACAGGTCGAACCCCCGCAGCATCCCGGCCAGCCGGGGCGCCAACTCGCCTGTAGCAGCAGGAAGATGGCGAGCCACCTGGACGGCGCGCCAGGCGTCGTCCCCCGCGTCCAGCGCCGTCAGCAGGCCCGGCAGCGCCCGTTCGTCGCCGAGCTGCGCCAGCGCCAGGACGGCCTCCTGGTGCGCCCGGCGCCGGTGCGGCTCGGGCGAGGCCCACACCTGGGGCCCGCCCTCGGCGCGCTGCGCCGCGACGAGGGCGGCGAGGGCCTCGCGGGCGGGTCCGGCGACCACATGGCAGGCGTTGAGGACGGCGGCGGCCTCGGCGACCACCTCGGGGTGGGGGTCGGCGAGCCGTCCGGCGGCCAGCGCGATCAGCGAACCGTGGTCGCCGCGCCAGGACTTGACGAGTTCGGCGGTCATCCGCAGCGCGTCGAGGCGGGACCCGGGGTCGGGGCTGCACAGCTGTTCGGCGAGCAGTGCGGTGCGCTCGGGCACCCGGGAGTCCAGGACTTCGTGGAAGTCGCGCAGCAGCCCGGTGGTCGGCGAGTGGACCGCGGCGTGCCGGTCCAGCTCCGCGAACGCGGCGATGACGTACCCGGGTGCGCTGCCCGGTTCGATCGGGGGCTTGGGCCCGGCCGGGGTGGGGGAGGCCCACCACTCGCCGGCCGGCGCAGGCTCCTGCCGCAGCAGGTCGATGGCGGCCGGGACGTCCTGTGGGTCCGGCTCGGTGCAGCGGGCCCGGTGGACGAGCGCGGCGAGCCGGATCGTGGGGTCCAGGGTGGCGTCCCCGGCCAGGGCGGTGAGCCACGCCGCCGCGTCCGGCGCCGCTTCGGTACGGCGCAGGGCCAGTGTCGCCATGGCCTCGACCAGCAGCAGCCGTTCGACCACTCCGGGCTCGGCGGGCAGCCGCTCGCGCAGCACCGCCGCGGCCCGGACGGTGTCCTCGACGAGCAGCCCGAGAGCCGGGATCGCCGCCTGCCGCAGCAGTCGGCTCCCGGTGTCGTCGGTGGCGAACCGCACGAAGACGTCGCTCCGTCGGCGCAGGAGGGCCAGCGCGTCGGAGTAGTCCGCGTCGGTGTACCCGTGGTCCTCGCACGCCGCCGACTCGTGGCCGATGCCGGCCAGCAGCTCGACGATCGCGGCCCGCCCGGGCGTGGCCGGGTCGTCCAGCAGCTCGAACAGGAACGGCAGGCTGGCCGTGGTGGCGGGGTAGACGCTGCCCTGGTGGAAGAGGGCGCTGTAGTAGCGGCCGAGTGCCTTGCCCCGCTCCTCCTCGTCCGTGGAAGCCAGGGCCGCGAGCAGTTCCGGTACCTCCTCGGCCGTTCCGTACGCGTGGTGCAGCTGCGTCCAGTCGATGTCGTGCAGTCCGTTGAACATGATCGGCACTCTGCCGGGCCGGTCTGACAACGGGCCGGACACCCGTTCCGCCGACAACGGGGAAGCCGGGACTCCAACGCGCGTCGGGAGCCATGATGGCGGGGTGCACTTCACCTCGGAATCCAGCGCGGACGGCGTGACGCAGCGCCGCTTCACCCTCGACGGCGTGCCCGGTGTGCTCTGGCAGCCGGACGGATCGGCCCTCGGCGGGCGGCCGTTGGTGCTGCTGGGGCACGGTGGCGGCCGGCACAAGCTGGGGCCGGGGCTGGTGGCGCGGGCCCGCCGGCCGATCAGTGCGTGGGTGGCGCGGCACACGGCGGCGCTCGCGGAGCGGGCGGTGCCGGAGCTCGAACTGGCCTCGTGTGAGCGGTTCCTGGCCCGGCATCCGATCCGGGCGGAGTGAGCGCGGGCCCCGGCGCGGCCGACGTCAACCGTCGGTAAAACTTCGCAAAGGATTTCTCCCCGCAACGAACCCGGGCGGCGCCGACTTCAACAGATTGTTGCAGCTCAGTGGCCCGATGGTCACCCTTCGTGGATTTGGCGTAACAGTCCGCTCCCGCTGGACTTCGCAATTTGTAGGAGTACGGTTCCGGAGGAATCGCCGGGGCCGACTTTCGGGCAGGCCGGCCGTACCGGAAATTGGTGCGCAGCATGGGTTGGCAAAAGGGTGGGGAGAGCGCCTCGGTGGCGACTCGTCCGATATCCGGCAGGTGGGCCGCGGAAGTCCTGCGCGGCGTCGCACAAGTCGATTTCATGCCGTCCGTCGTCTGCGGGCTCTCCTTCGTGGCCGCACTGTTCGCGGCCGGCTGGCGGTACGGCCTCTACGGACTGCTCGGCAGCGCCGTCGCCACCGCCGTCGCGTACGGGCTCGGGCTCGACCGGGAGGCCGTCGGCGCGGGGCTGCACGGGTACAACGGGTGCCTGGTGGCGCTGGGTTGCGCCGTCTTCCTGGGTGCCGGGCACCCGGCGACGGTCGCGGTGGCGGTCCTCGGGGCCGCCGTGGCCGTGGTGGTCGCGGCGGGCGTCGGGGCGCTGCTCGCCACCTGGCGGCTGCCCGCGCTGACCGCGCCGTTCTGCCTGGTCGCGACGGCCGTCACGGTGGCCGCCCCGGGCTTCCGGCGGCTGTGGCACGGCGCGGGCGCACCCGCCGCCCTGCCCGTCCCGGCCGACGGTCCGACCGGGCTGAGCTGGGAACAGCTCTGGCACGGGTTCTTCGCGAACATCGGTCAGATCTTCTTCATGCCGCAGTGGTACGTCGGCCTGCTGTTCCTGGCCGGGCTGTTCGCGGCGAGCCGCCTCGCGGGCCTGACGGCCTGTGCGGGAAGCGCCACCGGGCTGCTCACGGCCTGGGTGTTCGGCGCTCCCGGGGAGGCGGTCGGGCAGGGCCTGCTCGGGTACAGCGGCGTGCTGGTCGCCCTCGCGCTGTGCGGGGTGTTCCTGGCGCCCGACGGCTGGAGCGCGGCCTACGCCCTGGTCGGCGCGGCGGCCGCGACCGTGCTGACCCCCGCGCTCGGCGCCGTCTCCGCGCCCTTCGGCGGCCACGCCTTCACCTGGCCGTTCGTGCTGACCACCCTGCTGTTCCTGGCGGCGGTGCCGGCCGTCCCCCGCCTGCGCCGGGCCTGAATCCACATCCGGCGCCCCCGGATTTCCCGCACGTCGGACACCTCCTGCATTTCATCCATCGGATTCCCGGAAAGGAAGAGTGGTACCCGTGAATCTCTCGCCGCGTGAGATGGACAAGCTGTACATCTACGTCGTCGCCGACCTGGCCCGCAAACGCCGCGACCGCGGCGTCAAGCTGAACTACAGCGAGGCCTGCGCGCTGATCAGCGAGGCGATCATGGAGGGTGCCCGGGACGGCCGAACCGTCGCCGAGTGCATGGAGATCGGCAAGCAGGTCGTCGGCGGCGAGGACGTCATGCCGGGCGTGCGCGAGATGCTCCCGCTGCTCCAGGTCGAGGCGGCGTTCGTGGACGGGACCAAGCTGGTCTCCTGCCACGACCCGGTCGGTGCCTGAGCGATGACTCAGCCTCAGGCCGTCGCCGTGGTGCTGGCCGGCGGGCACGAGAGCGCCGGCGGCCGGGACCTCGCCGCTCTGGTGGCCCGCGAGCCCGCCGTGCGCGCGGCCGTCCCCGCAGGCCGTCCGCTCGCCGAGGCCGTGCGGTCGGCGCTCGCCGCGGCGGGCGACGGGCCGGTGTGCGTCGTACCGATGACGCTCGGCCGCGACCCCGGACTGGTCGCCGACACCGCTCGGGCGCTGCGCTGGCTGGCGGCCGGGGAGGCCCGCGGACGGCTCGCACTGACCGCGCCCTTCGGCGCCGCCGACCACCTGATCGGCTGGTTGCGCGCCGCCGCCGGCACCGCCCCCGACGGCGCGGTGCTGGTCACCGCCCCGGCGGCCGGCCCGTTCGAGGACGCCGAGCTGTTCCGGATCGCCCGCCTCGCCCGCCAGTACGGACGGCACCGGTGGGTCGAGGTCGCCTTCGAGGGCGGCGACCCCGACCCGGCCGAGGGCGCCGAGCGCTGCCGACTGTTCGGCGCCCGCGAGGTGACGGCCGTTCCGGCCTCCTTCGGGCCGGCCCTGCGCACCGCGCTGCCCGGCGTACGGGACGGCGGCCCGCTGCTGCGGCCGTCCGCCGTCGCCGGGGTGGTCGCGGCCCGGACGGCGGCGGCGCTGCACCTGCTCGGGCACGGGGAGGACGGCATCCTGGCCGGCCTCGACGCCGAGCACGGGCACGGCTACACACACAGCCACGGGCCGGGCGAGCAGGGCCACAGCCACGGGCCGGGCGAGCAGGGCCACCGGCACCGCCACGGCCACACCCGCGAACACGCACACACCCCCCACGCACACAGCCCCCACTGACCCGGCAGAGAGGAAGACCAGCCATGTCCGGTAGCGCCGCATACCTGTACGGCGACGACCCGGTGGAGATCAACGCCGGCCGCGCCAAGGCCACCGTCACGGTCAGCAACACCGGCGACCGGGCGATCCAGGTCGGTTCCCACTACCACTTCTTCGAGGCCAACCGCGCTCTCGACTTCGACCGCAACGCCGCCTTCGGCAAGCACCTGGACATCCCGGCCGGCACCGCCGTCCGGTTCGAGCCGGGCGACACCAAGGACGTCACGCTCGCCGAGTTCGGCGGCCACCGCCGCCTGGTCGGCTTCGCCAGCCTCGTGGACGGCGGCATCACCGCCCCCGACACCCGCGCCCGCGCCGTCGACCGGGCCATCGCCCGCGGCTTCAAGGGCACCAACCTCGACCGCAAGGAAGACCGGCCACGGGACTTCCACCCGGAGCTCCACCAGGAAGGCGACCGCTGATGGCCATGCTCTCCCGCAAGCAGTACACCGACCTCTTCGGCCCCACCGTCGGCGACCGCTTCCACCTCGCCGACACCAACCTCGTGGTCGAGGTCGAACAGGACCACAACCAGGGCCACTACGGCGACGAGGCCGTCTACGGGGGCGGCAAGGGCATCCGCGACGGGATGGCCCAGGACCCGGCCGCGACCTCCGTGCAGGGCGCGCTCGACCTGGTGATCACCAACGTGGTGGTGCTGGACCCGGTGCTCGGCGTGGTCAAGGGCGACATCGGCGTCAAGGACGGCTTCATCGTCGCCGTCGGCAAGGCCGGCAACCCGCACACCCAGAGCGGCGTGCACCCGCGGCTGGTGATCGGCCCCGGCACCGAGGTGATCTCCGGCGAGCACCTGATCGCCACCGCCGGCGGCATCGACACCCACATCCACTTCATCGCCCCGCAGCAGGTGCAGGAGGCGCTGAGCAACGGCATCACCACCCTGATCGGCGGCGGCACCGGCCCGTCCGACGGCACCAACGGCACCACCTGCACCCCCGGCCCGTGGAACATCCACCGGATGTACCAGGCGGTGGAGGACCTGCCGGTCAACGTCGGCCTGCTGGGCAAGGGCAACGGCTCGCTGCCCGGCGCGCTGCGCGAGCAGGTCGAGGCGGGCGTGTGCGGACTCAAGGTGCACGAGGACTGGGGCAGCACCCCGGCCGCGATCGACAGCGCGCTGAGCGTCGCCGACGAGTACGACGTGCAGGTGGCGATCCACACCGACACCCTCAACGAGTCCGGCTACTTCGAGGACACCCTGTCCGCGATCGACGGCCGCACCATCCACACCTTCCACACCGAGGGTGCGGGCGGCGGCCACGCCCCCGACATCATGCGGATCGCCGGCGAGCCCAACGTGCTGCCGTCCTCCACCAACCCGACGCTGCCCTACACCGTCAACTCGGTGGACGAGCTGCTGGACATGGTGATGGTCTGCCACCACCTCAGCCACAACATCCCCGAGGACGTCTCCTTCGCCGACTCCCGGGTCCGCGCCGAGACCATCGCCGCCGAGACCGTGCTGCACGACGAGGGCGTCATCTCGATCTTCTCCTCCGACTCCCAGGCGATGGGGCGGATCGGGGAGTCCTTCACCCGCGCCTTCCAGACCGCCCACCACTGCAAGGAGCAGCGCGGCAAGCTGGCCGGCGACAGCGAGCGCAACGACAACGTCCGCGTCCTGCGCTACCTCGCCAAGCTCACCATCAACCCCGCCATCGCCTCCGGTACCGCCGACCACATCGGATCGCTGGAGCCCGGCAAGCTCGCGGACATCGTGCTCTGGCCGATCAACTCCTTCGCCGCCAAGCCGAAGATGGTCATCAAGGGCGGCGTGATCAACTGGGCGCTGATGGGCGACCCGAACGCCTCGCTGCCCACCCCGCAGCCGGTCTACTACCGGCCGATGTTCGGCCAGTACGGGCGGGCCAGGCAGGCCACCCGGGTGTCCTTCATGTCGCAGGCCGCGGTGGACCTCGGCGTTCCGGCCGAACTCGGTCTGGAGAGCAGGGTGTTGCCGGTGCGGCGGTGCCGTTCGATCGGCAAGCAGCACATGGTGCGCAACGACGCGCTGCCGAAGATCGCGGTCGACCCGGAGACGTACAAGGTCACCCTGGACGGCGAGCCCGCCACCATCGAGCCGGCCCGCGAGCTGCCGCTCAACCACCTGTTCTACCTCGCGTGAGCGTTGTCGACCCCGGCGCCGGCGATGCCGCTGATGCCGCCGGCACCGCCGACACCGGACTGGACGCCCTGCTGGTCTGCCTCCAGCTGACCGACTCGGCCTTCCCCAGCGGCTTCTACACCCTCTCGCACGGGCTGGAGGGCTACGCCCAGGCCAAGGCCGTCACGCCGGACACCCTGCCCGGGCTGCTCGCCGACCTGCTGCGGCACGGCGTCGGACCGTCCGACGCCACGGCGCTGGTCCTGGCCCACCGGGCGGCCACGGCGGGCGACTGGGAACTGCTCGCCGAGACCGACCAGCGGCTGCACGCCACCAGGCTCAACCGCGAGCTGCGCCTGGCCGCCACCCGGACCGGGCGCCAACTCCTGGACATCGCCGGGGAGTCGGTGGGCGGCGAGGCGCTGGAGCGGTACGCCGCGCTGGTCGCGCAGAAGCGGGCCCCCGGCTGCCAGGCGGTGGCGGCCGGGGTGGCGTACGCCTCGGCCGGCGTTCCGGTCGAACAGGCCGTCACCAGCGACCTGTTCGCGTTCTGCACCAGCTTCGTCGGCGCCGCGCTTCGGCTGCGGCTGACCGACCACCGCAAGGCGCAGGTGGTGCTGCGGGCGGCCTCCCCGGTGATCCGGGAGGTCGTCTCCGCCGCCCTGGAACGGGACTTGGCGGACCTCGGCGGCTGCGTGCCGGTCGCGGACGCCATGTCCGGGCGGCACGAACGGGCGGAGGCCCGGCTGTTCATGAGCTGAATTGTTGTTCCGCACAATGTACGACCAGAGGAGGAGAGTTGACCGAGAACGTGCTCCGCGTGGGCATCGGCGGGCCGGTGGGCTCCGGAAAGACGGCGCTGATCGAGGCGCTCGTCCCGGTGCTGATCGCCCGCGGCCACCGCCCGGCGGTCATCACCAACGACATCTACACCCAGGAGGACGCCCAGCACGTGCGGCGCACCCTGGCCGGGGTGCTGGACCCCGAGCGGGTGGTCGGCGTGGAGACCGGCGCCTGCCCGCACACCGCCGTCCGCGACGACCCGACGATGAACCTCGCGGCCGGTGCCGAGATGCTGGAGCGCTTCCCGGACGTCGACACCCTGCTGTTCGAGTCCGGCGGCGACAACCTCACGCTGACCTTCAGCCCGGTGCTGGTCGACCTCTTCCTCTTCGTCCTCGACACCGCCGAGGGCGAGAAGATGCCCCGCAAGCGCGGCCCGGGCATCACCGAGTCGGACCTGCTGGTCATCAACAAGATCGACATCGCCCAGTACGTCCGCGCCGACCTCGGGGTGATGGAGTCCGACGCCCGCCGGGTGCGCGAGGGCGGTCCGGTGGTGCTCACCAACTGCCTGACGGGGGAGGGGCTGGAGGAGATCGCGGCTTTCCTGGAGACCTTCCGCAAGGTCCCGGCGTGACAGTCCCGTCGGCCGCTTCGGTTGCGGCGGTGCCCCGGCTCGACCCCCGGCACTACGAGCCGGCCCGCGTCCCGTACGAGGTCCGGCGCCACGCCGGGACGCCCGACACCCTCGCGGTCGGTCGTCCCGGCAAGGTCGGGCTGCTGGAGCTGGCCTTCGAGCGGATCGCCGGGCGCACCGAACTCACCGGCCACTACCAGAAGTCGCCGTTGCAGATCATGCGCCCGCTGTACTTCGACCCGGCCCGCCCCGACCTCGCCGTCACCTTTCTGATGTCCACCGGCGGCGGGATCCTCCAGGCCGACCGGCTCCGCACCGACCTGCACTGCGGCGCCGACACGGCCGTCCACCTGACCACCCAGGCGGCCACCAAGGTCTACCGGATGGAGCACGACTACGCGACGCAGCTGGTCAACCTGACGGCCGGCCCGCGCGCCTACGTCGAGTACCTGCCCGAGCCGGTGATCCCCTTCGTCGACTCGCGCCTCTACCAGCGGACCGTCCTCACCGTCGACCCGGACGCGACGGTGCTGGCCGGCGAGACCGTCCTGGCCGGTCGGCTCGCCCGGGGTGAGCGCAACGCCTACCGGGTGTTCGCGTCCGACCTCGAAGTGCGGCGCCCGGACGGCGAGTTGGTGGCACTGGACACCGTCCGGCTGGAGCCCTCGGCGACCGGGGGCGGCGGGGTCACCGGGCCGGCGGTGCTGGCCGGGCACGACGTGATGTCCAGCCTGTACGTCCTCAGCCCCGCCCCGGCGGGCCGGATCGCGGACGTCCTGCACGAGGCGGTGGCCGGCCGCGGCCGGCGCCACGGCGAGCTGCTGTACGGGGTCAGTGTCCTGCCGCAGGACAGCGGCGCCTGGCTGCGGCTGCTCGGCTCCGACACCCGGGCCGTCGCGGCCGCCCTGCGCGCGGCCTGGGACGCGGTGCGGCGGCTGCTGATCGGGGTGCCGGCGCCGGAGCTGCGCAAGACGTAGTGTCGGCGGCCGGGGCCGTGCCTGATCTTCTTCCGGATGGCGATGGTCTCTACGATCGTCGCCGGGCCGGACCCGGCGACCGGCGCCGAGCTCTGGGCGTCCACCCAGTACGGCGGGCTGAGCTGCCCGCTGGCGGCCGCCGGCGGGACCGTCTACCAGGGCAGCCGCGCCGGCGTACTCGCGCTCGGCACCCTGCCTGCGCCGCCGTCGGCCTGACCGGCCTCAGGAGCCGCCCGGCCCGCCCGAGGTGTCCGCTCTGCCCGGTTCCATGGCCGCCAGACGGGCCACCTGACGGTGGCCGAGCTCGACGGTGCGGTTCATGTGCCGCAGCAGGAAGGCGAGTTCCTCCTCGCTGTCCTCGGCGAAGACGGCCGCCCAGTCGGTGGACAGCTCGCGCCACACCGCCCCGAAGCGCTCCAGCGCCTCGGGGAGGACCGCGACCAGCACCCGCCGCCGGTCCGCCTCGTCCCGCTGCCGGGTGACCAGCCCGGCCTTCTCCAGCCGGTCGACCAGCCGGGTGGCCGAGCCGCTGGTGAGCCCGGTGAGCTCGGCGATCCGGCCGGTGGTGACCGGCCCGTCCTCCAGGGTGAGCAGGTTGAGGCACTGGACGTCGGTCGGGTGCATGCCCAGGTGGTCGGCGACGGCCTGGTTGAACAGCACGTACGAGGCCAGGTAGCGGCGCGAGACCGGCCACAGCCGGGCCATCAGTTCGTCGCGGGTCGTCGTCATGGGGGAAGGGTAACCGGCTGCTCGATAATTGTTTGCGTCGCGCAGAGATCGCTCTCTATGTTGTCTGCATGACGCAGATAACCGAGTCTCCTCTTCCCGTTGCCGTCACCGGTGCCACCGGAGCCCAGGGCGGCGCCACGGCCCGCGCCCTGCTGCGCGCCGGCCGGCCCGTCCGCGCCCTCACCCGCAACCCCGGCTCGCCCGCAGCCGCCGAACTCGCCGCACTCGGCGCCGAGGTGGTCCGCGCCGACTTCGACGACCCGGCCTCCCTCGTCGCGGCACTCGACGGCGCCGGCGCGCTGTTCGCCATGTCCACCCCGTTCGGGACCGACCTCGACGCCGAAGTCCGCCAGGGCATCGCCCTGCTGGACGCCGCCCGGGCCGCCGCCACCGTCCGGCACGTCGTCTACGCCTCCGCCGCCAACGCCGACCGCTCCACCGGCATCCCGCACTTCGACAGCAAGCACCGCATCGAGCGGCACCTGGCCGGCCTCGGCCTGCCCTGGACCGTCCTCGGCCCGGCCGCCTTCATGGAGAACTACGCCAACGACTGGACCCTCAAGTCCCTCCGCGAGGGCGTCTTCCACCTCCCCATGCCGCCCGGCGTCCCGCTTCCCGTGATCGCCGCCGACACCATCGGCGCCTTCGCCGCCCACGTCCTCGCCCGGCCCGGGGCGTACGCGGGCCGGCGCATCGACATCGCCTCGCAGTGGCGCACCGGCGAGCAGATCGCCGCCGCCATCGGTGCGGCGAGCGGTCGGCCGATCCGCTTCGAGGAGGTGTCGCTGTCGGTCGCGGCAGGGTACTCCGAGGACCTCGCCACGATGTTCCGCTACTTCCGGGAGCCCGGGCTCACCATCGACACCGGAGCCCTGCACGCCGAGCACCCCGACATCGACTGGCAGCCGCTGGAGACGTGGGCGGCGGGCCGCAGCTGGGACCTCTGACGGAGTTCAAGGGCCGGTGGTGAGGTGCGCGACGGCGCCGAGCCCGGCTTCGGCCCGTTCCGGCCTGGTGCGCGTCACCGTTGACCGTTCCGCCGGTGATCCGATCGGCCGTCGAAGTCTCTGGGGCGCTCCCCACCCGGCCTAGGCCGGCCGCTCCACGAACTTGCGCTGCCACGGCGTTTCGACCGCGTGCCGGCTGTAGTGCTCCCGCACGTAGTCCACCGCCTCGGCGGCCGGGACGCCGTCCAGGACGGCGATGCGGGCGAGCGCGGTGCCCGTGCGCCCTCGCCCGCCGGCGCAGGCGAGTTCGACGCGTTCGGTGGCGGAGCGTTCCCAGGCCTCGCGGAAGGCGTCGGCGGCGTCCGCGCGGTCGGCGGGGAGGCGGAAGTCGGGCCAGCGCACCCAGCGGCTCGGCCAGTCGACGTGCGGCGGGCGGCCCAACAGGTAGAGGCCGAAGGTCGGTTGGGGTCCGGGCGGCAGGGGTCGGCTGAGGCCGCGACCGCGCAGCAGGCGGCCGGAGGGCAGGCGCAGGATGCCGGGGGTGGTCGGGTCCCAGGTGGCGGGTTCGGTCATGGTCTCTTTCTCTCGGGGGGGATGTTCAGGATGCCGCGTGCAGCCCGACGGGCCCGCGTGGCAGTCCGGCGCGGTGGGCCAGGGCGGCGGCCTCGCCGCGCGAGGAGACATCGAGTTTGGCGAGGATGTTGGCCACGTGGAACTTCACCGTCGACTCGCTGATGTGCAGCGCCGCCGCGATGTCCCGGTTGCGGCGGCCGCGCGCCAGCTGGTCGAGGACCTCCAGCTCGCGCGGCTGGAGGCCGTCCAGCGGGTCGGTGGCGAGGACGGGCTCGGGCAGGGCGAGCGGGAGGTCGACGGTCACCGTGGTGCCCCAGCCCGGGACGGCCTCGACGCCGTGGTGTCCGCCGAGGGCGGTGATGCGGTCGGCGGTGCGGTGGACGGCGAGGGCGTCGGCAGTGAGCAGGCCGAGGCCGTCGCCGCGCACCACGGCGCGCAGCAGGCCGTCCGTCGTGAGCTGCCAGCTCACGTGCAGCCGGGTCGGCTTCTCCTGTTCCAGCATCAGCAGCACGGCGACCCGGACGGCGTCGCGTGCGGTGTGCGCGGCGTCCGCCGGGACGGACCGGCCGGCCTCCGCCGGGGGTGCGGCGTCGAGGTGGACCCGGGTGTGCCGCAGCAGCGGGCGCAGCTCGCGCACCAGCCGGGCGAAGGCGGCGTCGGCGGGCTCCTCGCTGAGGGTGCGGTCCAGTTCGGCGCCCTGGCGCAGGTCGAGCAGGGCGGTGACGGCCAGCTCGGTGGCGCTGCGGCGGGCCGTGGCGTCGTCCAGGCCGGGCGCGCGCAGCGGTGCCAGGATCGCGGTGAGCGCCGCGCTGTGGGTGCCGGTGAACTCGGCGATGGCCCGGGCCCGGGCGTTGGCGGAGGCGCGGGAGGCGGCCGTCTGGGTGGGGGCGGCGTCGGTGGCGCGGTGGTCGGAGTGGGCGATCACCAGGTCCCACAGCTGTTGCAGGACGGCGAGCGCCCCGGGTGCCACCGGTTCGGTGCCCGTCCGGACGAGGACCAGGACGGCGCCGCTGTCGTTGCCCGGCGTGGTTGCGACGACCACCACCGGCCGGGACCGTCCGGCGAGCTCGGCCTCGCCCTGCCAGGGACGGCCGGCCGAGGTGGTCCCGGCCGTGCGTTCGGCCAGCCGGGACAGGTCCAGCGCGCTGATGGCGCCGGTGAGCTCGGGCGGGCCGTAGCTGTGCGTGGGGCTGAACGTACAGACGCCACTGAGCTGTGCGAGCGCCGCGTGCGGGACGAGGGTGCCGAGCACCTCGGACAGTCGCCGCAGGACGTCCGGCCGGGGAGCGCGCAGCACTTCGACGGCCCGTGCCAGCGCGTCCTCGGGGCGGCCCCAGTGGTCGCGCCAGGTCCCGTCCGCGCCGCCCGTACCCGCCGTTGTAGCCGCCGCGCCCCTCGTGTGGTCCATGAGGTCCAGCCTAGTTCGGGTGCCGCCGTTCCCACCTGGCCGTTCGGACAGGTGGAACCGTCCGAAGGACCGGCCGGGCAGCCACCGTCCCGGTCGCAGGATGGAAGGCGTCGGAGCGAACCAACTCCCCTGAAACCGAAGGATCTTCCATGACCAAGGCGATCGCCTTCTCCGAGTTCGGCGGCGCGGACGTGCTGCGCCCGACCGACATCGAACTGCCCGCTCCCGGGCCCGGCCAGGTGCTGGTCGCGGTCCGCGCGGTGGGTGTCAACCCGGTGGACCGCAGGCTGCGCACCGGCGAGCTGGCCGCGCTGTTCCCGGTCGTCTTCCCCTACGTGCCGGGCGTCGAGGTGTCCGGCACGGTCGAGGCCGTCGGCGCGGAGGTGAGCGGCTTCGCGCCCGGCGACGAGGTGTTCGGCAGCATGATGGGCGGCGCCTACGCCGAGCACGCGCTGGTCGACGCGGCGGTGCTGGCCCACAAGCCCGCCACGCTGGGCTGGGAGGAGGCCGCCGCGCTCCCGACGGCCGCCGAGACCTCCGAGCGGGTCCTCGACGTCCTCGGCGTGCGGCCGGGCGAGACACTGCTGGTGCACGGCGCCGCCGGCGGGGTGGGCACCCTGCTGCTCCAGTTCGCCCGGGCGCGCGGGATCACCGTGGTCGGCACCGCGAGCGAGCCGAACCACGCCTACCTGCGGGAGCTGGGCGCGATCCCGGTGACGTACGGCGAGGGCCTGGCCGAGCGGGTGCGGGCCGCCGCCCCGGGCGGCGTTGACCGGGCGCTGGACGCGGCCGGGCGGGGCGGGGTGCTGCCGCTGTCGATCGAGCTGACGGGCAGCGCGGACCGGGTGCTGACCATCGCCGACATCCAGGGCGCGCAGGAGCACGGCGTCCGCTTCAACGGCGGAGCCGAGGGTGTCGACTCCTATCACCAGCGCGCCTACGCGGCCGCGCTGGCCCTGCACGAGGCGGGCACCCTGCGGCTGCCGCTGCACCGGGTGTTCCCGCTGGCCGAGGCGGCCGAGGCGCAGCGGGTCAGTGAGGACGGGCACCTGCGCGGGAAGATCGTGCTGACGGTCCGATAGCCGCCCGGCGCCCGCCCTGTCCCCGTCTGCCCGTTTTACCTACGTTTTGCATTGGGCTCGCCATTTTCGTACGGTTTCAGCCGTTCGGAGTAATTCGGCAGGCGGACGCGCCGTGAACACGGCGGTGGGCCGTTCGGCCGACATGCGGTCCCCCGAACGGTCGACCAGGGTTGGCCGGACGTGGGCGGTACCGGTCCGCCTGCCCTGACGGTCAGGAGGACCAGGCGCATGGGTGGAACGGACAGGCGGGCGGTGATCGGCGAGTTCCTCGGGACCCTGCTGCTGGTGCTGCTGGCGGTGGGCGCGGCGGTGCTCGCGGGGGACGCGATCGGCCCGGTCGGCATCGCGCTCGCGTTCGGCTTCGTACTGCTCGCACTCGCGTACGCGCTCGGACCGGTCTCCGGCTGCCACGTCAACCCGGCGGTGACGCTCGGCTTCCTGCTGGCCCGCCGGATCGACGGGCGTACGGCGGTGTCGTACTGGGTGGCGCAGCTGCTCGGCGGCATCGCGGGTGCGGCGCTCGTCCTGCTGCTGGCCAAGCAGGTACCGGGGCTGGAGACCCACGGCAAGCTCGGCACCAACGGCTGGGGCGACCGCTCCCAGGTGCACATCAACGCCGGCGGTGCGTTCCTGACCGAGGTCGTCCTCACCTTCCTGCTGGTGTACGTCGTGCTGGCGGTGACCCACCGGCTGGCCGCGGTCGGCTTCGACGGGCTGCCGATCGGCATCGCGCTGGTGGTCGTCCACCTGGTCGGCATCCCGCTCACCGGCACCTCGGTCAACCCGGCGCGCAGCCTCGGCCCGGCCCTGTTCGCGGGCGGCGGGGCGCTGTCGCAGCTGTGGCTGTTCCTGCTCGCCCCGCTGGTCGGCGGCGCCCTGGCGGCGGGTGTGCACCTGCTGACCCACCCGCAGCCCAACCTCCCGGTGGCCGAGGCCCTGGCCACCGACGCGCGGGTGTAGCTCCCGCACAACGGCCGAGCGGCGGCCGGGACCGTGGTGACGGTCCCGGCC